>JAGADT010000065.1 GCA_017613475.1 Desulfovibrionaceae bacterium
CCTGCCGTAGATTTTGTTACACGAGATTCTGACTGGCGCAGTCTGTGTATGGGGGCATAGCATTCGGGGAAGTAATAGACTTCGGTTTCCTGTTTGCCGTAGCGCGCGGCAGCGCAGCCTTGGGAACTTGCGGTAATGAGGCAAATGAGCAGAAAGGCAAGTCCTTTGCGTATGGTCATGCGTTCTCCAGCTTAGGCCAGGCTAACGGAGGAGGATGGAGGCGTTTGCATCGTTAACTGAGGCGCAGCCAGTAAGCCGCAGGGCTTCGTGGAGTTCATTAGCGAAACGGGCGGCTACAGCGCGCACGCCTTCAGCCTCCCCGCCAACGGCTCCAATAACAAAGGGCCGCCCAATAAGCACGCCGTCCGCGCCAAGCGCGAGCATTTTCAGGATGTCTGAGCCATGGCGGATGCCGCCGTCAGCAAGCACAGTCATGGAGGGGACGGCCGCGGCAATGCTGGGCAGAACTTCTGCGCTGGAAGGAGCCGCCTCAAGGATGCGCCCGCCGTGGTTGGAAACAACAATGGCGTCGCAGCCGCAGTCTTCGGCAATGCGCGCGTCTTCAGGGCAGAGAATACCTTTGAGGATGAATTTCAGTCCGCGGTCATGGACTTTTTTGACTTCGGCAGAAAGTTCCGCGGCGCTGCGTGGGGCAAAGGGGTAGCCTCCGCGCGCTCTGGTGGCTGCCATGTCAATATCCATGCCGACGATGGAGCAGCCTGTGTCTGCCGCGCGTTCGAGGCGTTCATCAAAAAGCGCTTTGTCCGCCCATGGTTTGATAAAGGGGATGCCGTAGCCTTCCTGTTCTTTGATGGCGCGCAGACCTTCAGTGAAAACAATTTCAGGCATGGCGTCGCCTGTGCAGGCAATAAGCCCCTCGGCTTTTGCGCCTGCCACAACCGCGTTGGTGTAGGGGCCTTCCGGCAGGGCATCTTTAATATTGTAAGACATGCCGCCAATAGGCGCGATAAGCACAGGCATGGAGAGGTTCAGTCCAAGCAGGGTGCACGCGGTGCTGGTATCTCGCACCTCATGCAGGAGGCGGACCTTGAGGTGAATCGCATTCAGCGCAGAGATGTTGGCCATAAAAGAAGCGCCGCTGCGTATTCCGCCCATGCCGGGGAATTCTCCGGCGCAGGCTTTGCCATTGCATGCGGGGCAAACGCGGCAAACACCCTGGAGGCGTTCGCGGGCTGCCGAAAGGACGTCTTTCATTCTCATACGAAACAACCACTCCTGAAGTGTGAGGTATCGATGTCTTGATTGTAACAAGGAAAGCGCCGTGGGTGCAAGAGTCGTAATTGCCCTTTTCAGCAAAAGCGTTGCGCCTTGTTTTGGGGGATACTTTGGGAGGACAGTCTTGGTCAGGTGTTTTCTCAGGTGCCATTTTGCCTGTTGGCGGACTTGTTACGTGGGTGGATTGCCAAAGGCTGCGGAAGGGGCTATGTCTGCGTTGTGTTTTCCCCGACTATGTGGGAGAAGCGCTAAAAATTTTTGTATGGAGCATGCGCGTGATGATTGCCGAAAGAGTTTCTACTGTGGCGCCGTTTTTGGCGATGAGGGTGTTTGAAAAGGCGATGGAACTGCAGCGGGCCGGGCGCAGCATTGTCCATATGGAAATCGGCGAGCCCGATTTCGAAACTCCGCAGTGCGCAAAGGCTGCCGCGGAAGAGGCTATCCGCGCCGGCATTACCCACTATACCAGTTCGCAGGGCTTCCCTGATCTTCGCGAAGCCATATCTGCCCACTATGCCCGCGCATACGGCGTGAGCGTTGATCCTGACCAGATCATCTGCACTTCAGGCTCTTCCCCAGCCCTTTGGCTGCTTTTTTCAGGAATCATGAATCCGGGGGATGAAGTCCTGATGTCAAACCCTGGGTATCCTTCGTATCCCACCCTTGTGCGCTTTACAGGCGGGACCCCCGTGCAGGTTCCAACGCTTGAGGAAGATGGCTTCCGCCTTGATCCAGACAGGGTGAAAGCCAGCATCACACCCCGCACCAAGGCGTTGATTATCAATTCTCCCTGCAATCCTACTGGCATCATTCTTGAGCCTGAGCGCATGAAGGCTCTTGCTGACCTTGGCGTGACCATTATTTCGGATGAAATTTACCACGGGCTCCGCTATTCGGAAGAACGGGATCATTCCATTTTGGAATATACCGACAATGCCATTGTTGTCAGCGGCTTCTCCAAGGCGCAGGCCATGACGGGGTGGCGCCTGGGCTTCCTCATTCTGCCCAAGCCCCTTGTCGCCCCGCTGGTTAAAATGGCCCAGCATTTCCTGGTTTCAGCCTGTTCCGTTTCCCAGCGCGCGGGGCTTGCTGCCATCAGCGCGTATGATGATGTGGAAGCCATGCGTGAGGAATATAACAGGCGCAGGAAAGCTACCATCCAGGGCGTCCGCGAAGCGGGCCTCGGCCTTAAGGTGGAGCCCCAGGGAGCATTTTATGTTTTGGCCAACGCGCGCCGCTTCTGCACCGATTCCGTCAAGTTTTCCCTGGAGCTGCTTGAAAATGCCGGGCTTGGCGTGACCCCTGGATTGGACTTCGGTTCTCAGGCTGAGGGCTTTATCCGCTTTTCCTACGCCAATTCCATGGAAAAGATCAACGAAGGCATGCGCCGCCTGAAAAATTACCTTAATTCCCGCGCGTAAGCGGGGGGGAATATTTCGAGAGTATTTCTCTGCTTATTGAACGAGCCGGAGGATCAGCATGTATCGGGTTCTCCGGCTTGTTTGCATGGGTGTGTTTTGTGTGGGGCTTAAGGGAAAAGAAGAAATAGCGCTTCTTTTTCTTTAAGGTATGAAGTCTGGATACGGGTTGTTTTTTAAGGAGAGAGCCCTGTTCAGGTGGTGCAACTCAAAATACCCTCAGCGGCGTATAAGCCGTGAGAGTAAAGGCATTTTTTTAGTGACAGGGACGCTGTCAACCTTACCGGATTAATGCATGATCGACTTAAGCAGCCCTTGGATAAAGATGGCGATGATGGAGGCTGATGGGGTCATGGAAAAAACGTAGAGCATCGTCCAGGGGAAGTCGTCACCCCAGGTTTTCCAACTCTGGCGGTGTCTGTACCAGAAAATA
>JAGADT010000066.1 GCA_017613475.1 Desulfovibrionaceae bacterium
GCAGAAAAAACGTAGCAAGGCTCAGCCCTGTACGGGCACAGCCTTGAAAAGGCGCTCGCTGCCATCCTGCACAGCCGTAGCTTCCCCGCGCATGATAAAATCAAAGCGCCCCACATCAGAGCAGAGGCGGAAATCCTCTTCAGGTGCCCAATCCGCGTTTTCGGGCTCAAAAAAGCGGGCTGCGCTTGGGGCTTCGCGCAGCTTCTGCCGCACGACGCCGTGATCCATGGGGCGGCCAAGCAGGGCGGCTTCAATGTACTTGGCGCAGAGGAAATCTTCCTCCGCGTGAATTTCGGCGCGCTTGCCGGTTGCCACCAGGGAGACCGTTTCAGGGCGGCGGGCAAGGATGTAGCGGATGATGGCATCCGCCGTGGTGAAGGAGCCAAGCAGGAGCTCCTCCGCGCCGCCGGAAGCTGCCATCAGCGCCTGGGTGCCCCCGCTGGTGGTCTGCACCACTGCGCGGCCGGCAACATCCAGGGCGGCAAGCTGGCTGGGCGAATTGCCGCAGTCAAAGCCCGGCACAATGCGCCCGCCGCGCTCACCGATGAGCAAAGAGCCGGGGAGGGACTCGCGCAGGGACATGGCGCGCTCCACAGACCCCGTGGGCACCACCCCTGCTGCGCCGCGGGCCAGGGCATAGGAAGCGCAGGAAAAAGCCCTGAAAACATCAATGACAACCGTGAGGCCAGACGCTTTCTTCGCGCCTTCCAGCAGTTCAAGCACCCTGATTTGCATGGCATTCTCCTTAGAATAACGGCATGGCAAACGCTATAACGATGAAAGAAGGCGGTCAAGAGACGAAATGCGGCGGCAAAACCAGGGCACGCGGCAAGGCGCACAAAACGCAAAGGCTTGACAGCCGCGCCCCGCAAAGGCAATCTGAAATTTCAAACACGCTCACAACTCGAAGGAGATATTGTATGAAGACCTTTTCCAAGTCCCGCAAGCTGGACAATGTGCAGTATGACGTGCGCGGCCCGGTTGTTGATGAAGCCGCGCGCATGGAAGAAAACGGCATAAAAGTGCTCAAGCTCAACATCGGCAACCCCGCCCCCTTTGGCTTTACCGCCCCGGATAAAATCCTAGACGGCATGAGGGACGCCGTGGCCGGCTCGCAGGGCTACTCTGAATCCAGGGGCATTTTAGCCGCCCGCGAAGCCCTTGTGGAATACGCCAAGGGCAAGGGCATCCCCAATGTCTCGGCCAAAGACATCTACACAGGCAACGGCGCAAGCGAGCTCATCCAGGTTTCGCTGACCGCCCTCCTGGATCAGGGCGATGAAGTCCTCATCCCCGCGCCGGACTACCCACTCTGGACAGCCTGCGCCAACCTGGCCGGCGGCAAGGCCGTCCACTACATCTGCGACGAGCAGTCCGACTGGTACCCTGACCTTGCCGACATCGAGCGCAAAATCAGCGACAGGACCAAAGCCCTCGTCATCATCAACCCCAACAACCCCACGGGCGCGCTCTACCCCCGCGAGCTCCTGGAACGCCTGGTTGAAATCGCCCGCAAACACGAGCTCATCATCTTCGCGGACGAAATTTACGACCGCCTGGTGATGGACGGCGAAGAGCACGTTTCCATTGCCTCCCTTGCGCCGGACCTGTTCTGCGTGACCTTCAGCGGGCTTTCAAAATCGCACATGGTCTGCGGCTTCCGCGTGGGCTGGATGATTTTGAGCGGCAACAAGGACCTTGCCCGGGATTACATCGCCGGCATCAACATGCTCTCCAACATGCGCCTCTGCTCCAATGTTCCGGCGCAGAAGCTCATCCCCCTGGCGCTCAAGGGCTACCAGAGCAGCTCCGAATACTTCCAGCCCGGCGGGCGCGTGTATGAGCAGCGGGAATTCATCTGGAAGGCGCTCAACGACATTCCGGGCATCAGCGCCGTCAAGCCCAAGGCGGCATTCTACATCTTCCCCAAAATCGATGTGAAGCGCTTCAACATCACGGACGACAACAAGTTCGCGCTGGACTTCCTCAAGGAAAAGCACGTGCTCTTTGTGCCGGGCACAGGCTTCAACTGGCCCTCGCCCGACCACTTCCGCATTGTCTACCTGCCGGACCTTGACGTGCTGAAAGCCTCCGCTGAAAAGCTGAAGGACTTCCTCTCCACGTACCGGCAAAACTAAACCCAACACGCCCAGGCAAAGGGACTGAGGCCTCCGTCCCTTTTTTTATGCCCTGCCTCTGCCGCATCCCGCAGGCAAGGCTGCCCCCTCCCCAAACTGCCCTCCCGTTTCCCGCTCCCAAGCGCCCTTCCAGCCGCGCAAAAGCGCCCGATTCCCTTGCCTGGCAGGCAAATCTTCAGGATCTGCAAAAATTTTGCACGGCCCCTTGACAGCCCGGGGCACGGTCTTATTTAACAAGCGAAAGGAATGAAAAAGGAGATTACAAAATGACTGCAATGAACAATTTCTTCTGGAACAATCTGATGAACAAGAACGCTTTAGAACGGAGGAATGACGAAATGTTGGCTAACGGACGTAACAATTACGCAGTTTCTAGAATCCACGATGACATTGATACATTGTTTGATCGTGCCGTACGCGGCTTCTTCACCCCAGCGTATGCTGATACAATGGCAAAGATGTTCAGCCCGAACCTTGACCTTCATGCCGATGAAAAGCAGTACACCGTAGCCCTTGAGCTGCCCGGCGTGGACCCCGCGGATGTGAAGATCACCCTGGATGACGGCATGCTGACCATCAGCGGCGAAAAGAAGTGCATCGCGGACGAAGGCGAACAGAAGAAGCTCCGCCACCGCGAATCCGTATACGGCTCCTTTGAGCGCGCGGTTTCCCTGCCGGAAGACGCGGACGCTGAAAACATCACCGCCAATGCCAAGAACGGCGTGCTGACCATCACCATCCCGCGCAAGGTGCAGACCAAGCCGGAGGCCCGCCAGATAACCATCAACAGCGAAGCCTAAGCGAAACGCCGCAAGGCAGGCATTGCCCAATTATTGGCACAGTGACATGGGAAAAGAACAGGCGGAACACGAGATCGTGCTCCGCCTTTCTTTTTGCGCAAAACGCAGCCCTCAGCGGCCAGCCAGCGGGGAAAGGCGCCGCGCGGCATACACAATGCCCATGTTCAGCACAAAAACCGCCAGGATAATGGCGTCATAGGCGATGAAGCCAAAATGCGTGTAGGCCAGGAGCGGCAGGTAGGTGCCGACGGTGGCAAAGATATAGTAAAAGGAAAGGTACACGCTGTTGGTCAGGCTCTTGGCAAAGGGCGTTGTGCGGTTCAGGATGCCGGGAACGGTGGAATTCATCAGGGCAAAGCCAAGGCTCATGCCCAGCATGGTGATGAGCGCCATGGAAACATGGCGGGCCAGCATGGCCTGGATGGCCCCGATAAGCAGGATGATGCCCGCAGCAACCACATTCCACTCGCCCCTGAAGAGGCGGATCAACTGCTTTGAAGCAAGCCCGGCAAAGGAGCCTGCAAAGCCCCCCAGGTAAAAAAGGCCGATGGTAAAATCGCTGATCTTGGGATCAACAGAACGCAGGTAAAAGGGAATGACATTGACGATGGAAGCGCTGCAGAACACGCAGAGCGGCGCGATAAAGAGCACGGAACAGAGCTTCTTATCAGAAAGGATGGCCCTGATATCCGCCAGGCCAAAGGCGGCGCCGGCTGGCCCGTTTTCACGCACGTCGCCGATAAAGAGCGCCATGGGCAGGCAGGTGAAAAGCTGGAGCCCGCCCAGGGCAAGAAAGGTGGCCTGCCAGCCAAAGCGGGCCGAAACATAGCTGCCCACAACGCGCCCCAGGAAAGCCCCAAAGGTTGTGGTGGTGGCGTACAGCGCCATGGAACGCTGAAGCTGGGAGCCGGAATCGCGCAGGGCAATGTGCGCGGTCAGGCACATGAGAATGCCCGGCAGCGTAACCCCCTGCACCAGCCTGAAGGCCAGGACCAGGGGAAAGCTGGGGGCAAAGGTGCAGGCCGCAAGGGCCAGGCCGCCTGCCGGCACCAGCAGCGCAAGCAGCTTACGGAGGCTTAAGCGCTTCAATACCCGCCCGTAGATGAGCGGCCCCACGGCAAAGGGCGCAATGGCCACGGTGATCAAAAGCCCGGCCCTGGACGGCGGGATCTGGAAATGCTGGGCAATGGTGGCAAGCATGGGCTGGATAAAGTAAAAGCCCAGGTAGGTGGTAAAGGTCAAAAGCAGGGTCACGGCAAATTCCGCGGCGCGCCCAAACGGCGCCGCGCCGCGTGCCCTGCCTTGCGGCAGTTTTTTCATGGGCTGAAGCTCCCGGCGGCTCCCTCATGGAAGCGCCGTGTCTGCCCCGCATTGGGGGCCAGGTTGCCCCGCCCGCAGGCGGAGGAAAAGGGGCTTTGGGTGCCCCTGGTAAAAACGTAAAAAGCAAACGTGCTGGGTCAAAAACGCGCCACGGGCGCTTTGGCGTGCCATGCCGGCCTGGCCCGGCAGTGCCGGCAGCGATAGACAGCGCGGCATAGCTTGCCTATACTGCCTGCAAAACGCACGCGGGAGCGTGGACATCTCTCCCCTTCCCCATCCACTGCAACACAAAAGGAGTTTCAAATATGCCGCAGGAACAGGAAAACCGCGTAAAAAAAGCCATCCTTTCGTTCCTTGGACTCGACATCATGATCCAGAAGACGCGCGAGAAAAAGGAGCGCATGGCGCTTTTGGCTGAAATCCGCGAAGCCGGCGACGAGCTCAAAAAACAGGGCTTTGATTTCCGCAGCAACCCGGAGCTCTTGAGGCGCATTGTCGGCACGTCCAGGGAATTCCGCCTCCCCGTGCTCAAGGAGCTCCTTGCGGAGCTCAAGTCGCTCATCGCGTAGCGCCCGCCGTGCCGGCAGGCACAGCATGTTCCAGCCACTCAGCCCGGCCTCTCAGGCGCCGGGCTTTTTTTACGCCCCGGAAAAACGGCTACGCACTTTCTTTATGCCTTCAAGCGCCAGCGTATTGCGCCCCAACAACAAAACCAGCGTGTAGGCAGCGCCGCAGACCGCCAGGCACAGCGCCACGGTCACTGCCGGCCCATGCCCCAGCCCCTTGATCCAGCGGCACAAAAAGAACACCAGCGCGCAGCCCGCGAACATGGAAACGGCGTCCGTGGCCACCCAGCGGCAAAGCCCCGCCACCTTCCTGGCGCTTGAAAGGCTGATGCACATGACCAGGGCTTCCGCCGCAATGGTGGACCAGCCCACGGCATCAACCTTGAGCGAAGGAATGAGCGCGAAGTTCAGGGCGATGTTCAAAACAGCACTTGCCAATGTTGCGATAAGCACTACCTTCTCCTTACGCGCGGGGATAAGCACGCAGTCGTTGGCAATCCAGCCAGCGAGGCAGAAAATCAGCGCGATGCTCAAAAGCCGCAGGGAGCTGGCAGCCTCCAGGTACGTGGCGTCTGAAAGCAGCAGGATGCATTCCTCAGCCAGGACATAGAGCCCGGCGACAGCGGGAAAAAGCAGCAGCGAAACCGCGCACACCACCTTGGAGAGCGTGCGCCTGTAGTCTTCGGCAAGGCCCTTGCCAAGCTGCATGGAAAGCTTGGGCACAGAAACAATCAGCACGGCGGAAAGCATGGTCTTGGCCAGCCCGTATATTTTGGAAGAAACGGCGTACACGCCGACCTCCCTTTCCCCGCACATGAAGCCCAGCATGGTGGAATCCGAACAGGTATAGATGGAAATGGCCACGGTTGAGGAAAAGATGACCATGATGGGGCCCAGGTGCTGTTTCCAATCGGCCTTGCGGACCAGGCGGATTGTGCAGAAGCGCCTGGCGTAGAAAAAATTGAGCAGGTTGGACCCGGCCGCCGCAAAAACCGAAATGCCGGCATATATCAGCGTATCCGCCTCCGAACGCACAAAGGCAAAGAGCATGGCCACGGAAATGAGTTTGAAGA
>JAGADT010000067.1 GCA_017613475.1 Desulfovibrionaceae bacterium
CCCAGCATGGCCATGAGCTCCTCCAGCACATCCGCAGGGCACGGGCCTATCTGCAGGAGGCGCCCCTGCTCCGTCATGCGCACACGGAAATCCGGAACAACGGGCAAACGCTCCGATAAAAAGAGCTGCGCGCGCCGCTCATCCTCCTCAAGGGCTGCGAGCGAGGCATGATCCGGGCGGAGCCCATAGGGAAACCTGGTCAGCAGACAGGGGCGGGACGCCTGGTCTGGCAGGGCCAGGCCAATATCCGCGGCGCAGCGGCGGATATCATCCTTTGCAAAGCCGGCTTCATCCAGGGGGGAGCGGACGCCAAGCTCACGCAGGGCCTTAAGCCCGGGGCGGTATCCCGCATGGTCGGAAGCGTTGGAGCCATCGCAGAGGATGGCGCCCTGCTGGCCGCATGCCTGCTCAAACGCGGCGCGCATGGCAAGGAAAAGGGCTTTCTTGCAGAAATAGCAGCGGTCCCGGCCGTTGCGCGCGACCTCGGGAAGGGCAAGGGGATCCACCCTCACCCTGAGCAGGGAAAGCCCCTCGAGACCTGCCCAGCGTTCTGCCCAGCGCGTATCGCCTGAAGGCACGTGCGGCCCAAAAACATGGAGGGGGATGGGCGCGGGCAGCGCTTCCGCCGCAGCGAGCAGGCGGGCGGCGCGGGCAAGGAAACGGCTGTCCAGCCCGCCGGAAAGGGCAATGCCCAGGGGGCCTGACGCCAGCAGGGGCAAAAGCACGCGCGCAAGCGCGCGCATGGCGCCTGTGGCGAACACGGCGCTCCCTTCATGCAAAGTCATTCGTCACCCCCAATTACGGCTGGACATGCGTAAAAACAGCCTGGCTCCGCCTGGCTGGCACAGCATAGCGTATCCTGCCCTGAATCAGCAACGGCTTTCTTTTGGAATGCAAACGGAACGATTGCGAAGCACGGGAAGAAGTGCTACTGTTTTGCATTGCGTAGAACAAATAGTTTGGCAGGCTGCCTTTCCGTAATGACACTGCCTTGCCGCAAGGCTGCCGGCCAGTCCCAACAACCGTCCCTGGCACAAGCCCGGGCTTTTCTTGAGGAATACCTGTTATGAGCACAATCTCTTCTGTCTGGGCGCGTGAAATTCTCGACTCCCGCGGCAACCCCACCGTTGAAGTGGAAGTTTCCCTTGATTCAGGCTACGTGGGCCGCGCGGCCGTGCCTTCCGGCGCGTCTACCGGCAGCCGCGAAGCCTTGGAGCTGCGCGACGGCGATGCCTCCCGCTATTTCGGCAAAGGCGTCCGCAAGGCCGTGGAGCATGTCAACAGCGAGATTGCCGAAGCCATCGTGGGCATGGATGCCCTGCAGCAGGTCAAGATTGACAATACGCTGATCGACCTGGACGGCACGGACAACAAGAACAGGCTTGGCGCCAACGCCATGCTGGGCGTCTCCATGGCAACAGCCCGCGCTGCCTCCCAGGAGCTGGGGCTTCCCCTGTACCAGTACCTGGGCGGGGTCAATGCCAAAGTCCTCCCTGTTCCGCTCATGAACATCCTGAACGGCGGCGCCCATGCCCCCAACAACCTCGACATCCAGGAATTCATGATCATGCCCATTGGCGCGGAAACCTTCTCCGACGCGCTGCGCATGGGCTCCGAGGTCTTCCACACCCTGAAGAAGCTGCTTGCAGCCGACGGGCACATCACCAGCGTCGGCGATGAAGGCGGCTTTGCCCCCAACCTCAACAGCCACGACGAAGCCTTCCGCTACATCATCAAGGCCATTGAAGAAGCCGGCTACAACCCCGGCGGCGAAGTCGCCCTGGCCATTGATGCCGCCTCCTCTGAATTTTACAAGAACGGCAAGTACGTGCTGGCCGGCGAAAACAAAACGTTCAGCAGCAAGGAAATGACCGAATGGCTGGGCGAATTCACCGCCAAGTACCCGCTGATCTCCATTGAAGACGGCATTGCGGAAAACGACTGGGACGGGTGGCATGAACTGACCGACGCCCTGGGCGACGACGTGCAGCTTGTCGGCGACGACCTTTTCGTGACCAACCCCGACATCCTTGCCGAAGGCATTGAAGCCGGCATCGCCAACTCCATTCTGATCAAGGTGAACCAGATCGGCACGCTGACCGAAACGCTGGACGCCATTGAAATGGCCAAGCAGGCCGCCTACACAACCGTTATCTCCCACCGCTCCGGCGAAACGGAAGACAACTTCATCGCCGATCTCGCCGTCGGCGTCAACGCCGGGCAGATCAAGACCGGCTCCATGTGCCGCAGCGACCGCCTTGCCAAGTACAACCAGCTCCTCCGCATTGAAGAAGAGCTGGACAGCTCGGCCATTTACTTCGGCCCCGTGCTGGCCGCCATGCAGTCCGGGCCGGACAAGGAATAATGCCTGCCTGACTTCCCAGGCGAATCAGAACAAAGGGGAAGGGAACACGCGCTGCCGGCTGTTCCCTTCCCCAATCTGTGTCAGCGAATGGAGGAAAACGCCGCGTTCTGTTACGCGGGCCACAGCAGCGCAAAGCTCCACGCCGGCGGCAAGGGCCCCGGCAAAGCCCGCGGCGTAGGCAGGGTCTATATGTGAAGCGGGGCCAAAGGAAACGGCGTCCGGCCTCTGGATGACATAGAACATCAGCCCCCGCTCTCCCGCCGCCACAGCCTGCCTCAGCGTTCCAAGGTGCTTGAGCGCCCGCGCAGAA
>JAGADT010000068.1 GCA_017613475.1 Desulfovibrionaceae bacterium
GACCGTACACATCCTGGCGCACTTTCAGCGCCATGACGACCTCTTCAAGAGACGCATTGCCAGCCCTCTCGCCCAGGCCGCAGAGCGTGACTTCCGCCTGCCTGGCGCCAGCCCTGAGCGCGGCCAGCGTATTGGCCACGGCAAGCCCAAGGTCATTGTGGCAATGCACGCCAAAGGTCAGTTTTTCCGCGCCGTCAATACGCGCCATGACAAAACGCAGCAACTCCGCAAATTCGTCCGGCTGCGCGTAGCCGACCGTATCCGCGATGTTCAGCGTGCCGGCGCCTGCCCTGGCTCCAACGGCCAGCAATTCCGCAAGGAATGCCGGGTCCGCCCGTGAGGCGTCTTCCACAGAAAACTCCACGTCCCGAATGCGGGAAGCGGCATGGCTAACCGCCGCCTCAGCCATGGCAAGGACCTCGCGCGGCGTTTTGCGCAGCTTTTCGCGCATGTGAAGTTCAGAACCGGCAATGAATACGTGCACCCGGGGCGAAACCGCGCCAGCAAGCGCATCGCAGGCACAGTCAACGTCGCTCTTTACAGCCCGCGCCAGCGCTGCCACGGAAACGTTCTTCGCTGCCCGGGCAATCTCGCTCACAGCGGCAAAATCGCCGGGGCTTGCCGCAGGAAAGCCGGCCTCCATGACGTCCACGCCAAGCCGCTCAAGCTGGCGGGCGAGGCGCAGCTTTTCCTGCCGGTTCATGGTTGCGCCGGGGGACTGCTCCCCATCGCGCAGCGTGGTATCAAAGATGACGACCCGTTCCATGCCCAAAACGCCCTGTTACATATCAGCCAGAGAGTTCAGCTTCTTCTTATCCTGCCGGGATAAAAGGTAGGAATATACAAGCCCGGAAAGGGTGTAGCAGACGCCTAGGAGGAAGCCCAGCTGGCGCGGAGCGGAAAAGATCAGCGCAAAAACGATGAGCATGCCCACCATGGAGCGGAATGGATGCGCACGGAAAAAGCCGTATTCCTTAAAGGAAAAATAGCGGACCCTGCTGACCATGAGCAGGCCCATGGCCACGGTAAGAATCAACGCCAGCAGGGGAACAGCGCCCTGCATCCAGTCCGGCAGGGTTTCAGAAAACAGCACAAGAAGCACCAGGGTGCCCCCTGCCGCAGGACTGGGCAGGCCAATGAAGAACTTTTTGCCGACCACAGCCGTGGAAACGTTGAAACGCGCGAGCCGCAGCGCAGCGCAGCCTGCAAAAAGGAAGCAGGCGCCGATGCCAAGCCGCCCGTAAACGGAAAGCTTCCACATCCAGGCAAGAAAGGCCGGGGCCACGCCAAACGTCACGAGATCGGCCAGGGAATCGTACTGGATGCCGAACTCGCTCGCCGTATTGGTCAGGCGCGCGACCTTTCCATCCAGCCCGTCCATCAGCGCGCCAAAAAGGATGGCGACTGCCGCGCTGGCCGCCTCCCCCTGCGCGGAAAGGATCAGGCTCCAAAACCCGGCGAAAAGGCTCGCCGTAGTAAACAGGTTGGGCAAAATATATATGCTGCCGCGCAGCGCGGAACGGACATTCTGAGGGCAGGCATCTTCTGCGCCCAGATCCTGTGCCGCCATATTTTCTTGTTCGCTGTCAAGCATAAAAAACCTCATAGCCATAGCAGCAGCCGTAAGGCTGTTTTAATAAGATGACCAGGCGCGGCAAAGACGCACCTTATAAGACCGCGGAAAAAGCATCAGCTGTTCTTTTCCGCCAGGCGGGCAATGACTGTTTCACCGGCATGCACGCCGTCGCCAAGCCCAACAGCCGGAGTATAGGTATCGGGCAAATAGAGGTCAACTCTTGAGCCAAAGCGGATCAGGCCATAGCGCTCGCCCAGGGCCAGCTTGTCGCCCCGCTCAGCATGGGGAACAATGCGCCGGGCAATCAGCCCCGCAATCTGCACCATGCCCCAGCGCGCGCCTTCTTCATCGGCCAGGAGCCAGGCGCACTGCTCGTTATCCGACGACGCTTTGTCCAGGGCGGCGTTAAAGAACTTGCCGGGCTTGTAAACGATTTCCTCAACCGTGCAGGCCACGGGAGAACGGTTTACATGCACATTGAAAACATTCATGAAAATGCTGACGCAGAGCCTTGTTTCTTGCCCATTCCCATCAAAAGGCCAGGGACGGCGCTCGATGCGGATAATGCGGCCGTCAGCAGGGCTCACCGCGACATGCGGCTCAGCAGGGGCGACCCGCTCAGGATCGCGGAAAAAATGGCCGGTAAACCAGGTCAGCGCCAGAAAAATGACGGCCAGAACATTCAGCTCCATCGCGGCAAAAACCAGTGAAGACCAGGCAAGCAGAAGAATGAAGGGAAGCCCTTCCTTCGCAACGCCCAAAGAAGGCTGACGCATGGCATATTCTCCCGGGCATACAGCCCTTTGCATACTAATTATTGAAAACGGATTGCAAACTGAACCGTCCTACCATGCCCCAGTTTGGGCTTAAGCGCAAGCCTGACGGACTGCGCATCATTAAAAAGCAAGGCTCAAAAGCCCCCGCCTGGCTCACGGCATGACAGGCATATCCCTTTCAGTAGAACTGTTTTTGAATGTGAATAAAACAGCTTTCATGCCTTGTATTTTCCGCAAATGATCCGTACATACCTTGAAGGCGCTTCTTACGCACCATGCCGCGCAGCCAGTCCTGTTCTTACTGCCGTGCGGCCAAAAACAAGGATTGTTCCCATGCGCTGCACTTCCCTCTCCATTGCCGTGCTTGGCGGCGGAAGCTGGGGTTCGGCACTGGCGCACCTGCTTGCCCATGCCGGCCACTCCGTAACGCTGCTTGTGCGCGACGCCGCGCAGGCTGATGAGCTGAACGCCAGCCACTGCAACAGCCGCTATCTGCCCGGCCTTCGTCTCCATAACGCCGTGCGCGCCGTTGCGGATGCCGGATTCCGCTTTCCTCCGGATTCCCCCGCCCGCACCCTGCTGGCGGCGGCAGACCTGCTTATCCTGGCCGTACCCTGCCAATTCATCAGGGACGTCCTCGGGCGCTGCATCGCATGGCTTTCCCCCTCCTGCGTGCTTGTTAACGCCGCCAAAGGGATAGAAATTTCC
>JAGADT010000069.1 GCA_017613475.1 Desulfovibrionaceae bacterium
GATCTGCAGCTGACCGATCCGCAGCTGCACGTGGTCATCGACCGTGACCGCGCCGCTGCGCTGCAGCTCTCGGCGGAAAAAATCGAGCAGGCGCTGGAAGCGGCCTACAGCTCCAAGCATGTTTCCACCATCTACGCTCCCAACAACGACTACCGGGTGATTCTGGAACTGGATCCCGCCTATCAGGACGATCCCTCGGCGCTGTCGCTGCTCTATGTTCGTTCGGGAAACGGCAAGCTGATCCCCCTGAGTGAGGTGGCAGATTTGCAGACCACGGTGGGGCCTCTGACCATCAACCACTCTGAACAGTACCCCTCGGTGACCATTTCGTTCAACCTGCGCGCGGGCACGGCCTTGAGCGAGGCCGTCGACGCCATAGAACGGATCGCGCGCGAGCAGCTGCCGCCTTCCATCGTGACCGGCTTTCAGGGAACGGCACAGGCCTTCCAGGCCTCCTTCCGGGGCCTGTGGCTGCTGTTGCTGCTGGCCATTTTTGTCATCTATGTCGTGCTGGGCATTCTCTACGAGAGCTTCATCCATCCGCTGACCATCCTCTCCGGACTGCCATCTGCCGGTTTCGGCGCGCTGGCCACCCTGATGCTGTTCGGCATGGAGCTCAACATCTATGGCTTTGTCGGCATCATCATGCTCATCGGTATCGTCAAAAAGAACGCCATCATGATGATCGACTTCGCGCTGGAAGCGCAGCGGCGGGAAGGCAAGAGCAGCGCCGACGCCATCTTCGAAGGCTGCCTGGTACGCTTCCGCCCCATCATGATGACCACCATGGCGGCTTTCATGGGCATTCTGCCCATCGCGCTGGGCATGGGTGCAGGCGCGGACGCCCGCCGGACGCTGGGCATGGCGGTCGCCGGAGGGCTGCTCTTTTCGCAGCTCTTAACCCTCTACATCACGCCGGTCTTCTATCTCTTCATGGAAAATGTGCAGAAATGGCTTCGAGGTAAATTTTCCCCCGCAAAAGAATGAAATCGGGGAAAAGAAGAAACAACAGAGAAATGGCGGCCTTCAACGCGCCTGTGTTGGCCCCGTTTTTGACCGCCGTCATCAAGCTAGAGTAAGCTAAGCGTTAGAATTTTTTCTAAAAGCCAGTTTTGTTGAGCCCGCGATATCGCTCGCAGCCTTCCTGGTTCCCGTTATCACAGGCTTTGCCGAACCATCTCCTGGCAGTCTGCCTGTCCTGACGTACTCCTTTGCCTTGAACATACAGTACACCCAGGTTGAATTGGGCATCGGCATCCCCCTGCACGGCGGCCCTTTCCAACCACTCCCGGGCCATGACGTAGTCCTGACGTGCGCATCGGCCCTTATAATACATGGAACCCAACCCACCCTGGGCTTGGGCATTCCCCTGCGCGGCAGCCCTTTCCCACCATTCCCGGGCCCTGGCGCAGTCCCGCCGCACGATTCGGTCCTCATAATACATCGCGCCCAACCAGGCCTGGGCTTCTGCATTCCCCTGCACGGCGGCCTTTTCGAACAAGTCCCGGGCTTTGGCATAGTCCTGCAACACGCCCCGCCCCTCGGCATACATAAAACCCAGGTCGCATTGGGCATCGGCGTACCCCTGCGCGGCAGCCCTTTCCCACCACACTCGGGCCTTGGCATAGTCCTGTTGCACACCCCGGCCCTTCTCATACATGACACCCAAAAGGTACTGGGCTTCAGCGTTCCCCTGCGCGGCGGCCGCCTTTACCCTCTCCACAGTATCAGCGTCAATCGCAAGCACCTGCGCATTCGAAAACGCAAGCAACAACGGAACACTCACGACGCACAGTATTTTTTTCAGCATGACATATCTCCCTTATACTGGGGTGATCTCCTGAAACTTTTCGCTTTCAGAGAAAGAGGACGTCGTAGTCTTGGCACACGCTTTCGCCTCTATAGCATAAAGTGAGTGATCAAAATAAAAAAAGCACCCGAAATCAATTTTCGGGTGCTCTCTTTTTTGTCTGGCGCGCCACGAGGAACTCGAATCCCCAACCTTCTGATCCGTAGTCAGACGCTCTATCCAATTGAGCTAGTGGCGCGAAATGTCAAACAAGGCGGGACTATCCATCAAACCGGAGAAATTGTCAACCCTTTTCTCCCATTTCTTGTAACGGTACCGAAAAACACTCTTTCTTCAACATCTTTCCGTGCTTCTTACAGGCTTGCAACCATATTGCCGGCGCATTATTCTCTATCTTCGATGAGTGGAGATTCTCATGTCACAACCTGCCGTTCCATCCGGAACGCGCCCAATTTCAAGGAGGATTGCCCATGAAGCAAAGAACACTGTTGCGCATCTTGTTTCTGGCCGCTGGACTGGCCTTTCTGGCTACTGCCGCCAGCGCCGAGGTGGACTGCAAGGACGCCCAATCCATCAAGGGGCTGGTAAAAAATCCGGCCGCCATGACGCAGGACGAATACGAAGCGGTTCTGGATACCCTTTCCTGCTGCGATATCGACCAGACCAAGCTGGCGTTTGCCGGGAAATGCGCTACCAACGAGGCCCTGGGACTGCTGAGAAAGGAGAAGGCCAAAATCCCGTCCATCAATCCGCTCGTGCCCAAACTGATCAAGAGCAGCGCACCTCAGGTGCGGGCCCGCGCCTATGAGGAGCTGTCGGGTCTTTTCGGCAGCAGCAGCCAGGATGTGGCGCTCGCCAAGGAAGCCATCGCCTCCGAAACCGACCCTTACGCCCTCAAGATGCTCATCTGGAAAGGCGTATCCAACCTGGGCAACAAAGTGCCTGAAGTGGCCACCTTCCTGGTGAACATGGCCAAGCACGAGCATCCGCAGGTGCGCTGGGCCGCGGCAGTTGCCCTGGGCAATACCTGGTCGGACAAGGTGCCGGGCGCGGTGGACACGATCATCGCGCTGATAGGCGATGAAGACAAGAATGTTCGCCAAATAGCCTGTGGCGGTGCGGGCAAGCTGGGTGATGAAAAAGTTATTGGCCCCATCGTCGATGTTTTGAACGATGAAACCAAGGCGGATATGCACAGCAGATGCATGCAGGGCCTTACCACGCTGTGGCTGGATCCTCCCTTCCACAAGAGGTACAGCGAGGCA
>JAGADT010000070.1 GCA_017613475.1 Desulfovibrionaceae bacterium
GACAGCACACCAGCGATCAGCCCCAGCATGAGGAATCCCATCCATATGGCCTTAAGCGTTTCGGCCGGCAGGCTGAAGAACCAAATTATCCCTATAAGCGCCGCGACGGCAGCGGCAATGAGGCGCAGGGTATTGGGGTCGTCAAGCAGGGAAAAGGCCCCGTCCGTTTGAATGCTGGTGTGCCGGTCAAGCAACTCCTGGCTCAGTTCGCCGGAGAGGGACACGGGTTTCCTAACGGCTTTGCGCCGTTCCTGCCTGGCTTGCTCAAACAGAAAATTCAGGCTCATTTTTTCAGCTCCCTGGCCAGCCGCTGCCGCATTACCCTGTTATTTATTTGCATACGGATGGCCTCTGCAAAAGGGACATCATAAACGAGACAATGTCCCGGGGCAGTGCCCCGCCGCCTGGCTTCATCCATGCAGTTCGAGCATCATCAGCAGCAGGCCGAAGATGAACCATGGCAGAAGCATGGCCATGAGGATATTGCCGTGGGCGATCGCTTCAAGCAGTGAAAGGATGCCGCCCAGGATCAGGATCGAGAAAAAGATGTCAAAAAAGCCCACGGACAGGCCGCACAGGTTCAGGATCAGCCATATCCCGCCCAGGACGAGCAGGGCAATCAGGCAGCCGCCCAGGGCTTTCTGGTCTTCCGGCGTCAATTCGTTCTCTTTTTTCCCGGTGTTTGCGGGATGGGTTTCCGCGCCATAGCGCTTTTCAACGGCGCCATGCCGGTTCTCAGCCTGCGCGGCATCCTCCTCCATGTCATAAAGCCCTTCAATATCATCCGGCCCAGGCTGCTGCGGCAGGCCGGAACCGTCATTTCCACTGTGTTCCGGCGTTTTTTCCCGCCCGGGGGATTCCCAGCCGTCATCGTCCGCATATCGATTCATGCGCATGGCTTTTCTCCTTCATCCCGCAGGGGCACGGCCTGTTTTAGGCGGAGGCGGCGTTTTTTGCCTGGGTGAACGTCAGGCTCATGCCAAGCGCCGCGGCAATTTTGCGCAGGGTCAGGTAATTGGGGTTGCCGTTTTCAGAAAGGGCGCGGTACAGGCTTTCCCTGGGCATCCCGGCCTTTTCGGCAAGCGCCATCATGCCGCGGGCCTTGGCCGCCGTGCGCAGGGCGCGCAGAAAGGTTTTTGGGTCTTCATCCTGGGCCGCGGCTTCAAGGTAATACTGGATGTCCTCCGCTGTCTTGAGGAAATCCACAGGGTCAAACACCGTGAACTCATTCATGCTGTCCTTCATCACTGCACTCCTTCCATAAGGCCACGGCCTTTTCAATGTCTTTTTGCTGGCTGGATTTGTCGCCGCCGATCAGCAGCAGATACACGGTCTTTTCTTTGCGGGCGTAATAGACGCGATAGCCTGGGCCCATATCAATCTTCATTTCGCACACGCCGTCGCGCAGCACCCGCGTTGCCCCGAAATTGCCGTACCTGGCGTTGTCGATGCGCTGGACAATCGCGCCATAGGCCCGGCGGTCTTTCAATTTTTCAAGCCACCGGGCAAAAAGCTTATGATAGAGGATCGTATTCATGAATAGTTTGTAACTTTTACGTTACAGAAGTCAAGCAAAAACGCTCACAGCTCCTTCCCCACCCAGCGCACGCGGCCGTGCACGCGGAAGGCCTCAAGGTCCGGCCCGCACACGGGCACGTCGGCATACCTGGGGTTTTCGGAGTGCAGGATCAGCCCTGAAACGCCCTTCTGCACGCGTTTGACCCTGAGCTCCTCGCCAAGCGTCACCACATAGATGCGCCCGTCCACGATTTCCGTATCGTTCTTATCCACCAGCAGGGTATCGCCCTCGCGGAAAAGCGGCTCCATTGAGTCGCCCGTCACCGTGAGCAGCACCGCGCTCCCCGCGTGGATGTTCTTCTGCCCCAGCCAGTCCTTGCGGAAGGCGTAGAAGCCTTCGGTTGCATCGCTCGTCTCCAGCGAGGCGCCGGCCCCGGCCTTTGCCGCGTGCCTGGGCACCAGGTCGTACTCCGCAAGCGCCTCGCCCGGCAGGCGCAGTTCCGCGCCCATCAGCTCGAGGACCGGCGCAATCTCCGCGCTCCGCGGAGATACGCCGCGCAGCCAGCGCCCGATGTTGACCTTGCTCACGCCGGATTCCTTTGCCAGCCTGTAAATGGAGCCGTGCGCCTTCACCGCTTCTTCCAGCACATGCCTCAGTTGTTCGGGATAGCCCTGTTTCATTTGCCGCTCCTTTGTGGCCTACCCTCCTGCGGGGGAATGCGGCCCCGGCCCCCCTGCCTGCCGCTTCCGGGCCAGGCAGCATGGCGGGCCGCCTTCAGGCTACGCGAACAGGTCCAAAAATACAACCGCTGCAGGGCGCAGTGCGCGCTGAATTCAGGCTTTAGGCGGGCGCAAGCAAGAAAGCGTTACAAAATATAAACTTTTTATTGCTATTTTGGATTCTTTAGAGTTACTATTGGGGCATGAAACGACTGGGCCTGTGGCAGGCGCCCGCCTGGCTGGTTCTTCGCGTGCAAACATGGAAACTGCGCCGCAGGGAGCCCTGCGGCAGCAGGCAAACGAACAGGGGCTTTTGAAGGAAAAAAGGTCAGCGCGATGAAACAAAACGGATTCATGCTTTTCGGCGACCAGCGCAGGCTTTTGTCTGTGATGACCAGCGAGCAGAAGGCGGCGCTGCTTGAATCACTCTATGCCTACAACGACGGCGAGGATGCCGTCCCGGATGACCCGGTGGTGAAGATGGCCTTCTGGATCATTTCGTCCAGCATCGACCGCGTCAAAAACCATTCTGAAACAAAGCAGCGTGCCGGGATGGCCGGCGGGCAGCGTTCCGCGCTCAGGCGGCAGGCCAAGCGCCTGCAGGCAAAGCCCAGGCAGCTGCAGGCAGAGGCGAAGCAGATTCAGGCAGAGCCCAAGCAAACGCAAGCTCTGAATGTGAATGGGAATATGAATGAGAATGTGAATGGGAATGTGGAAGGCAGGGAAGAGGGGGAGACCCCCCAGGCCCCCCGAGCCTGCGGCTCCTCCTCCAGCACTGATGGCGATGCGTGCCCGCCCGGGGAAGCCGGAACAAATCCGCGGGCGAAAGGCGCAAGCCCCAGGGCAAAAGGCATGGGCCAGGGTGCGGCGTTTTCTTCTCCCTCGCCGGAGGAGGTGGCCGCGTACTGCGCCGAGCGGCAGAACAGCGTCGATGCCGCGCGCTTCTGCGATTACTACGCGGCGCAGGGCTGGCGGCTTTCCAATGGCCGGCAGATGCGCGACTGGAAGGCCGCCGTCAGGAACTGGGAGGCACGGGAGCGGGCAAGCCCGCGGGTAAGCCCGCAGGGCGGGCAGGCCCTTCAGGCCCGGACAGTGGCGGAGAAGCAGTACCTGGAACGTGAAGAGCGGGCGAAGGCTTTGCTCGCGGTCAACATGCAGAGGCAGCACGATGAAATCGCACTCGAAGGCACGGATGGCGGAGCTGATTTGCCGCCTGGCTATTCACTACCCCCGCACTGGCACCAGCACGGCTGAGTTTGCCGCCCTGGCGGAAGACTGGGCGGAGGATCTGGCGGAGTATCCCCTGCCGGTGGTGGAGCGGGCTGTGCGCCTGTGCCGGACTGAGCGGGGGCGGAAGTTCTTCCCCACCACGGGCGAAATGCTCGACTTCTGCGAGCAGGCGCAGGGAGAGCTGCGGCGGCACAACGCACGCCTCGCACTGCCGGAGCCAGACGAAATGGGCGAAGCAGAGCTTGCCCGGAACCGGCAGCGCTGCGCCGAAATACTGGCGCGGCTGCGGGCGGCAGGTCACCCGGGCCCGAGCCCATGCGGCGGAGGCTTTCCTGAAGGCGCAGCAAAAGGGGCAAGGCCCCAAAGAACATGCTAACGGCCGCAATGCGGCAGAGGTACGCGATGCATCCGATTGTTGATATGAGTCCACGGGTCAGGATTTTGAGGGAGGTCAAATGCCATAGCTGCGGAACGCTGTTCACGCCGAAGGCGCCCAACCAGAAATACTGCGGCCTGGCCTGCCAGAAGCAGGCGCTGAAAAAGGCCAAGCCCAGGCAGCGCTTCCATGCCCTCCGCTGCCGCAACTGCGGGAAAAGCTTTGTGCCGCAAAAGCCCAACCAGCTGGATTGCTGCCTGGCCTGCCACCATCAGTGGATTAACCGCCGGCGGCAGCTTGAGAGGGCGGAACGGCGGCTTGAAAAGTGGGCTGCGGCCCTGAGATGGAGCGAGGAAGAGGCGGAAAGGGTGAACGAGGCGCTCAAAGACGCCCTGGACCCCTGCCCCATGTAGGGGGGGCATTGCCCCTTTTGTTCATTTGCCGGAAGCAAGGGCTTTCGCAGGATCATCTGCGAGAGGAATAGAATAAAGGGGGCAATGGCATGAAGGCGCCAATGGCGCGGGCATTGCCCCTTTTACGCC
>JAGADT010000071.1 GCA_017613475.1 Desulfovibrionaceae bacterium
ATTGCCAAGACCGTGCCGGATAATCCCGACCTGCCCGGCAGCCGCGCCGCCAAGGCCATCCGCGCCTTTGAATCGCTGCATCCGTACAACATCAGCCAGAAGGCGCAGATTATTGTGGAGACCTTTATGGAAACCACGCGGCACAAAATCGGCGGGCGCGGCAAGATGATGGTTGTTGCCTCATCCAGGCTGGCGGCCGTGCGCTACTTTCATGAATGCCGGCGCTACATCAGGGAAAAGGGCTATGACGGCGTGCGCATTTTAGCGGCGTTCTCCGGCTCTGTTCACGATGCCGGCAAGGAATACACGGAATCCGGCCTAAACCGCCGCCCAGACGGCAGCACAATAGCGGAAACGCAGACCAAGGCGGAATTCCACGAAAACTTCCATGTGCTCATCGTCGCCGAAAAGTACCAGACAGGCTTTGACGAGCCGCTGCTGCATACCATGATTGTGGATAAGAAGCTCAAGGGCGTAAAGGCTGTGCAGACCCTTTCGCGCCTGAACCGCACCTGCCGGGGCAAAACGGACACCTTCATCCTGGATTTCATCAACACGCGGGAGGATATCCAAAAGGCCTTCCAGCCCTTCTACCAGGAAACCATGCTGGAAAGCGAAGTCAATGCCGACCTGCTGTATAAGGTGCAGAAAGACCTGCGAGGCTTCGCCATCTATTCCGATGACGATATCAATGCCTTTGCCGGGGAGTATTTCGGCTACAAAAAGCAGGATGCAAAGGCAATGGGGCGCATGACAAGCCTCCTCAAGCCCGTTGCCGACCGCTACAACAAGCTGCCCCCGGATGGAAGGTACCAGTTCCGCCGCCTCTGCCGCAGCCTGGTCAAGTGGTACGGCTACATTTCCCAGGTGGTCCGGATGTTTGATAAGGAGCTGCACAGGGAATGCACGTTCCTGCGCTGCCTGCTGGGGCTTCTCCCTGACGAAAAAGAGAAGATGATGGATCTTGAAGGAAAGCTGCGGCTTGAATACTACAAGCTGAAAAAGACCTTTGAAGGCAGCATACAGCTTGAGGAAAAGCCAGGCACCTACACGCCGGGCGGGCCAGGGGGCGATCCAAAGCCCGAAGAAAAGCAGCCGCTTGACGAAATCCTTGAAAAAATCAACGAGCAGTACAAGGGCGAATTTACCGAAGCCGACAAGGTGCTCCTGACGGCGCTGCGGGCAAAGCTCATGAGCGACGCCAAGCTGCAGACTATGGCGCGTACCAGCGACCCGCTGATTTTCAAGGAAAGCATTTTCCCCAAAGTCTTTGAAACAGCCGCGCACGACAGCTACCTTGAATCGCAGGAAACCTATGAATCCCTGTTCAAGAATACGGCCAAGTACAAGGCCATCATGAGCGCGCTGGGTGCCGTCCTTTACAGGGAACTCAGAAATAACCCGTGAACAGGGGTGATACAAAAAAGCGAGCCCCCGCTTTATCAGGAACATTCACAGCCCAAAGCCCCTTTCACGCGCGCTGCCTCCCATGCCTTGCGCGCAGTGGAAAAACGTGACACAGTAAAGTAAATCAATGGGTTTTCCACGCCGCCGTGCCTGCGGCGCCGTGCCCATGCGAACAGCACCATAACCAGGAACACGGGCATGAAAAAACTGCTTATTGCCTTGGCTGTCCTTATTCTCTGCGCGCTCGCCTACTTTTTTCTGCGCCCCTCAAATAAAAGCGATATCTCCTATCTGACGGAGCCCGTCATCATCGGCGATATCACCAAGCAGGTCACCGCAACGGGCGAAGTCAGCGCCGTGCAGCTTGTCAGCGTCGGCGCCCAGGTTTCCGGCCAGATCAAAAAGCTCCATGCCAAGCTTGGCCAGGAAGTCCGCAAGGGCGAGCTCATTGCCGAAATTGATTCCGTGCCGCAGGAAAACCAGCTCAATATCGACAAGGCGAAGCTGGATTCCCTCAAAGCCCAGCTGGCTGCCAAAAAAGTTTCCCTGCGCGTGGCCCAGACCCAGTACAACAGGACCCTCAGCCTGCGGCAGCGGGACGCCGTCTCCCGCGAGGCGCTGGAAGACGCCGAAAACGCCCTGGAGCTGACCAAGGCGGAAGTGACCCAGCTTGAATCGCAGATCCGCCAGACGCAGATCGCCGTGGATACGGACAGGGTGAACCTTGGCTATACGCAGATCACGGCCCCGCTTGACGGCATAATTGTTTCCGTGCCCGTTGACGAAGGGCAAACGGTAAACGCCAACCAGACCACGCCCACCATTGTGCAGATCGCGGACCTGAACACGATGGAGATTAAAATAGAAATTTCCGAAGGCGACATCTGCAACGTTGCGCCGGGGATGCCCATTGAATACACCATCCTTTCAAAGCCGGAAGAAACCTACCACGCCGTCCTCACCTCCATTGACCCGGGGCTGACCACGCTCACCAACGGCAGCTACAAGACAACAAGCTCCGGCAGCTCCATGTCTTCCTCTTCCTCATCCTCCACCAGCTCGGCCAGCGCCGTGTATTTTTACGGCAAAGCGCAGATCGACAACCGCAACGGCCCCCTGCGCATCGGCATGACCACGCAGAACGTCATCACCGTTTCCCAGTCCAAGAGCGTCCTGCTTGCGCCCATCATGAGCATTATCTCAACGAAACGGGGAAAATTTGTCCGCGTGCTGGATGAAAAGGGGGTTCCCCAGAAACGGGCCATTGCCACCGGACTCAATGACGGGGTCCATGTGGAAATCCTTTCCGGCCTGAAGGAAGGCGAAAAAGTTGTGACGGCCCAGCTCACCACCAAGGAAATGCAGGATGAACTGACGCGGCGCAACCGCACCCCGCGGCGCTAAGAGGCAGGAGCCCGCAATGAACATTATTGAAATGGAGAATATCAACAGGTTCTTTGGCACGGGGGCAAACCGCGTCCATGTCCTGAAAGATATTTCTTTCTCCGTGGCTGAGGGCGACTTTGTTGCCATTATCGGCCAGTCGGGATCCGGCAAGTCCACCCTGATGAACATTATCGGCTGCCTTGACGTGCAGACCTCAGGCTCC
Organism: Desulfovibrionaceae bacterium; assembly: GCA_017613475.1. GTDB lineage: Bacteria > Desulfobacterota > Desulfovibrionia > Desulfovibrionales > Desulfovibrionaceae > Avidesulfovibrio. The sequence goes on from JAGADT010000071.1 coordinate 3,017, forward strand.
TGCCGCATTGACGGCAAGGACACGGCAACGATGTCGCCAGACCAGCTCGCGGCGCTGCGGGGCAAATACATCGGCTTTATCTTCCAGCGCTACAACCTGCTCAGCACGCTTTCCGCAACGGAAAACGTGGCGCTGCCAGCCGTGTATGTGGGCATGTCCCACGCGGCCAGGACCAAACGGGCCGAAAACCTCCTGACTGAGCTTGGGCTTGAAGAAAAGCTTGCAAACCGCCCCACGGAGCTTTCCGGCGGGCAGCAGCAGCGCGTGAGCATTGCCCGCGCCCTCATGAACGGCGGCAGCCTTATCCTTGCCGATGAGCCTACAGGCGCGCTGGATTCCAAAAGCGGCGACAACGTCATGGTCATCCTTGAAGAGCTCAACCGCCGGGGGCATACCGTCATTGTGGTCACCCATGACCACAAGGTGGCAGCCCACGCCAGCCGCCTGATCGAAATCAAGGACGGGCGCATCATTTCAGACACCCGCAACACGCCGCAGCCCACGCCTGTCCCCCGGGAAAAGGAAAAGCAGGCGCCGCGCTCCTGGCTGCGCAACAGGATGGACCAGTTTTCCGAAGCCTTCAGGATGTCTGTGCAGGCCATCCTTTCGCACAAAATGCGCTCCCTCCTGACCATGCTTGGCATCATCATCGGCATCGCCTCCGTTGTTTCCGTTGTTGCCCTGGGCAAGGGATCGCAGGAAAAAATCATCGCGAACATCAGCGCCATGGGCACCAATACCATCGACGTGTACCCGGGCACAGGCTTTGGCGACCGCCTTTCAGGCCGGGTCAAGACGCTGACCGTGGCTGACGCGGAAATACTGGGCAGGCAGACCTACATCGACAGCGTAACGCCCAACACAACAAAAAACGGCTCCCTTGTGTTCCGCAACCAAACGCTGACCGCGCAGATCAACGGCGTGGGCGAGCAGTACTTTGCGGTAAAGGCCATGAATAAGAGCCAGGGGCGCCTCTTCCTGCGCCAGGAAGTCCGCTCGAACGCCTCCTACGTTGTCATTGATGACAACACCTACCAAAAGCTCTTCCCCGGCAAGGAAAACCCCATTGGGCAGGTCATCCTCTTCAACCGCCAGCCCCTTATCATCCTGGGCGTGCTTGAAAAGCAGGATGTTTCTTTCGGGCCCAATTCCGATACGCTGAAGCTCTACGCGCCCTATACGACCGTGATGAAAAAAATCACGGGCGAAAAGCACATTTCTTCCATTACGGCGAAAATAAAGGACAGCGTCCGCCCGCTGATGGCCGAAAAAAACCTGACGGCCCTCCTTACGGCGCGGCATGGGAAGCAGGATTTCTTCACCGTCAATACCGACAGCATCAAAAAAACCATCGAGAGCACCACAGGCACCATGCGGCTCCTTATTTCAGGCATTGCCGTCATCTCCCTGGTGGTCGGCGGCATCGGCGTCATGAACATCATGCTGGTATCCGTGACCGAACGCACAAGGGAAATCGGCGTGCGCATGGCCGTTGGCGCAAGAAGAATCAACATCCTTGAGCAGTTCCTCATTGAAGCCGTGCTGATCTGCATAGTAGGCGGCGTCCTGGGCATCCTCTTCTCTTACCTGATCGGCATTGTTTTTTCGGCCTTCGTCAAGGATTTTGCCATGTCCTATTCAGCCAGCTCCATGGTTGTCGCCCTGGTCTGCTCTTCGCTGATCGGCATTCTTTTTGGCTTTGTCCCCGCAAGAAACGCCTCGCGCCTCAACCCCATTGACGCGCTTTCAAGGGAATAAGGTAGATCAATGAACAAAAAGCTGCCCCTTTATCCCCTTCTCCTCTCCGCACTCCTCCTCTCTTTCGGCGGGTGCGGACCCCTCCCCAAGCAGCCGGCAAGCCTGCCCATCCTCACGGCGGAAGAAACTGCCAGGCGCTACCAGCTTGACAGCGAATGGTGGCACCGCTACGGCTCCCCCTCGCTGGATAAAACCGTCAGCACGGCGCTGGAAAGAAACCTCGACCTGACAAAAGCCGCGATTCTTGTGAACCGCTCCTGCTACGAGGCAAACCTCATCGGCGCGAACCTGGTCCCCACCTTCTCCGCTGAAAATGCCATTTCGGCAAGCAAGGACCTTTCGGGAAAAAGCGGAACGGTCCACCAATACAGCACAGGGCTTTCGCTCAACTACGAGGTGGACCTGTGGAAGCGCCTGCGCCATGCCAAAAGCGCCGCCCAATGGGAAACGCTGGCCACGGCCGCCGATCTGGAGAGCACAAGGCTTGCCCTCATCAACAATGCTGTTGATGCCTGGTTCAGCCTCCGCTACCTGGAAAAAGCCATCAGCATTGTTGAACGCTATGTGGGGCGCTACAGGAAGCTGGCTGAACTCGTCACCATAAAGTATGACCTGGGCAAAATCGATTCCGTTGAGCCGCTGCAGGCCGGGCAGTCGCTCCTGGCGGCCCAGAACAGGCTGCTTGCCCTGCAGGCGGAAAAGCGCAGTGAGGAAGCAAGGCTCAAGACGCTCCTGAACCTCAGGCCTGACGAGCCCCTGCCCCCCCAGTATGGGGATATCATGGCCTTTTCCTCCCTGCCCGTTGCATTGGATGTGCCCGTTGCCGCCCTCTCCGCCAGGCCCGATATCCGCGCGGCGGAACAGCGGGTGAAAAGCTCCTTCAGCTCTGTTGAAGCGCAGAGGGCCGAATGGCTCCCGCGCCTCAGCATCGGCTCCGCGCTGCGCATGGAAGCCAGGAAACGCTCGCAGTGGTTTGACGCGCCCTTCCTCAGCGGATTCGTAAGCTTCACCCTGCCCTTCCTTGACTGGAACAGCCTGCGCTGGGAGCTGAAAATTTCAGAAAGCAGCTTTGAGCTTGCCAAAATCGAGCTGCAGAAAGCCGTGACAACGGCGCTGAATGAAGTGGATGCTGCCTACGTCGCCTGGGAAAAGAAAAGGGACACGGTGAAAAACTTCAGGGAACGCTGCAGGAAAAGCGAAAAGATCGCCAGCTACTACGAAGCCCGCTACGATGCAGGCGCCGCGGAATTGAAAGACTACCTGGAAGCCCTGAACAACGCGGACACGGATACGCTTTCCCTCCTGGAAAACCACTACCAGCAGCTTTCCTATGAAAACGCGGTCTACAAGTCCATGGGCGGAAGATATCTGCCAAAGAAATAGGCGCAGATGCGCCTCTGTGAAAAAACTGGCAAAAGCCTTGCCAAAGGCAGATGCAGCCAGGGGCACCCCGTGCCTGCAGGCGCTGGCGCAGTGCCGCGTGAACATGCGAATGCCTTGACAAGGAAAACAGATAACCCTACAAGCTCACGGCGTATGTGCCTAGCTCAGCGCCCGGGCCAGCATTAGGACAAGCTGATAACAGTTAACAGGCTGCCGCGGCAGCCATTCTTTCATCAGGTGCATGTATGGATACGTTTGACCAAGCACAGGAACTTGAACGACTCAGCAGAGAATCCGCCTTATCACGTGCCAGGTGGCGCCCCTACAGCGAAGGTCCGGAATGGATCAACGGCGTAGCCTGCTGCCGCAACTGCGGGGAACCCATCCCTCCCAAACGGCTTGCCGCCATTCCCGGCGTCGGCCTCTGCCGCGCCTGCCAGGAAGAGGAAGAAAAAGAATACAGCTAGCCAGCGTCCAAAGGCAGGCGGATGCCAAACGCTCCCTGCCTGCGATTTTGGAACAAGGCTTCCTGAGTTGGTGAGCAGCCCATAAAAAAGGGACATTTCTCAAAGAAATGTCCCTTTTCCTTTTGGAAAAAAACGGATTACTTGCCAGAAATCAAGCCATACAATTTGGCGCCGAGAACACCGCCAAGAAGGGGAGCCACCCAGAACAGCCAGAGCTGCTCCAGCGCCCACCCTCCGCAAAACACGGCAACGCCGAGGCTGCGGGCGGGATTAACGGAGGTGTTCGTCACCGGGATGCTGATCAGGTGAATCAGCGTGAGGCACAGGCCAATGGCAACAGGGGCAAAACCCTGCGGGGCGCGTTCATCCGTCGCGCCCAAAATCACCAAGAGGAACATCGCCGTCATCACAACTTCGCAGACAAAGGCGGCAGCCATGCTGTAGCCGCCGGGGGAATGCGCTCCATAGCCATTGGATGCAAAGCCGGCCGACACGTCAAAGCCGCTGGCCCCGGAAGCGATGAAATAGAGCACGCCCGCGGCAACAATGGCGCCGACGCACTGGGCGATGATATACGGCACAAGGTCTTTCGCGGGGAAACGCCCGCCGGCCCATAGGCCAAGGGAAACAGCCGGATTCAGGTGGCAGCCGGAAATATGGCCGATGGCATAGGCCATGGTCAGCACCGTCAAACCAAACGCCAGGGAAACACCCAGCAGGCCAATGCCAACGTTCGGGAAGGCGCAGCACAGCACGGCACTGCCGCAGCCGCCTAAAACCAGCCAGAAGGTGCCGAAGCATTCGGCAAGATACTTGTTCATAACACGCCTCGTGTATGACTTTTGCAGACAACGCTGCACAGCAAACAGGAGCTCAGGCGCCAGCGGCGCAGGCTCCAGCCTCAGCCAAGCCGGCATGGCAGGCAAAAATGCCTGTGCCATGCCGCCATCGGCAAAATGCCACAAATTGCTTTCCATACAAAGCGTTTTGTATGGCCATGCGCCGTTTTTTTGGCTGAGCGGCGGAGCTCATCCCCAAACTCCACCCGCCCGGAAACGCACTTACCAGGATGCGCTGCCCAGGTGGATTCACCGCCTGCCGTTTCCAGGCATAAAAAATGCAGATTGTACGGATTTCACAGCCTGAAATGCGCCAAATATCATAACGCATTCTGCCTAGTTAGCGCATCCATATATTGACAGTTTTTTTATTTGGGTTAATAGTCGCCCTTTAGTTCTGCATATTCTTGTGATCAGAAGAGAGCACGACTCCATGAAATTTTTTGATTTCCTTTTGGGCTTTTTCTCAAACGATCTCGCCATTGACCTGGGCACAGCCAATACCTGTGTGTATGTTAAGGGCCAGGGAATCGTCCTGCGCGAACCATCCGTTGTAGCGGTAAAAAAAGATCTTCGGGGCAACAGCATTGTTATGGCTGTTGGACAAGACGCGAAGCGCATGCTTGGACGGACCCCCGGCAACATCCAGGCCATCCGTCCGATGAAAGACGGCGTCATTGCCGACTTTGAAGTCACGGAAGCCATGCTCCGCCACTTTATTTCCAAGGTGCACAACTCCCGCCGCCTTGTCCGCCCCCGCATCATGATCTGCGTGCCGACGGGCATCACCCAGGTTGAAAAGCGCGCGGTTAAAGAATCCGCCCAGAGCGCAGGCGCCCGCGAGGTTTACCTTATTGAAGAGCCCATGGCCGCCGCTATCGGCGCAGACCTCCCTATCCAGGAACCGATTTCCAACATGATCGTTGATATTGGCGGGGGCACTACGGAAGTCGCTGTCATCTCCCTTTCCGGAATTGTCTACTCCAAATCTCTCCGTATCGGCGGGGATAAGATGGATGAATCCATCATGACCCATGTCAAGCGGAAATATAACATGCTGATCGGCGAATCCACGGCTGAAGAAATCAAAATCAAGATAGGCTCCGCCTATCCCATGGATCCTGAGCAGCAGCTGGAAGTCAAGGGGCGC
>JAGADT010000072.1 GCA_017613475.1 Desulfovibrionaceae bacterium
GGAGCTCCACATGCGCGCCTGGCGGAAAGCCGAGCCCAAAGCCGCCTTCCAGGGCAATGGCCCCGGGCGTGCCGGCCGCCAGCGCCTGCCTGAGCTCTTCCGCGCCTTCCCGCCGCGCATTGATGCGGACAAAGCTCCAGGGCGTGCATGAGGCGCTTTGGGCCAGTTCGCGGGCCGTTCTTTCGCCGTAGCAGCTGTGCCACAGGCCTGCCAGCCAGTCAGGCAGGCTCCAGGCGGCGGCAAAGGCCTGGAGGCCGCCGCCAAGGTCCTGTTCTGCCTGCTCCGGGGAAAAGCGCTCCGCCGGTTCGCGCAGCATGGCGCGGAGTATCCCGTTGGCCGCGCCGGCCATGCGCGGCCCGAGCTTCTTCTTGACGATTTCCACGGCGGCGCTGACAGTGGCGTGATCGGGAATGCGGGAGAGGAAAAGGTGCTCGTAGGCGGCCATGCGCAGCGCAAGGCGCAGGATGGGCGGCGTTTTGGCGCTTTTGCGCAGGAAGAGGCTTATGGCCCAGTCCAGCAGCCGTTCGCGGCGCAGGACGCCGTAAACCAGCTCCGTGCAGAGGCTCCTGTCCGCCGGGCTGAGGCGCATGGCTTCAAGGGTGCTGTTCAAAACGGGCTGGAGCGCTGGGGAATCCGGGCGCTCAAGGCATTCCAGGACGCGGAAGGCGGCTAGGCGGGCTGGCGAGGCTTTCATGCAGGCATCAGCGCTTTACAGGCCCGTTTTCTTTCGGCTGGTAGCGCAGGGGGACGATGGTCGCATCGTCCTCGCGCTCCCTGCTCCAGCGCTCAGTGGCGGCGCGGGCCTCAGGCGTGGCGCGCAGCATGAGCACGGCATGGCTGCCTTTCTTCATTTTTGCCGCAAATTTGCAGAGCCCGCGGTAAATCTCTTCCTGGGAGGGGCTGCCCTCGTTCAGGAAGGCGCTGACGCGCGTGGAGGCAAGCCCCTGGCGGATGGCCTCATCGAGCAGCGGCGATTTGCCCCCCCTGGCGGGGTCCACGACGGCAAGCCCGCATTCTGCGGCGGCAAGGGCGAGCGCCTGGCTGGCGTTTTTATCTTCGGAGATCTCGTCGCCGCCCGGGAGGAGCGCCGTAGCCTGGGGCAGGGATGAGAGGTTCTGGCGGATCACCCGGCGCGTGACTTCCGGCGATACGTTGCTGTGCAGGATGTCCCTGCGGCCTGCGGGATCATAGGGCTCGGTTGAGAACGGCTGCCAGAGGATGACTTCCTGCCCGTCCTTAAAGATTTCTTCGGCCGCGGTGGACGCTTCGTCCGGGCGCAGGGCGAAGGCCAGCGGTATGTCCAGGTCCAGCCAGCCCTTGATGGTTTCAGCGTCCCCGCGGGTGTCCGTCAGCACCAGGCTGAGGAGGGGAGGCGTGCCCCCCGGGGGGAGCATAAAGGCTTCGCCGGCCTTGAACAGGAAGAGCTCATGGGTCACCACGCCCCGGGTCTGGACGCGCAGCACAGGCCTTTCGCCGCTTTTCTGGAGCGCTGCCTCAAGCCCGCTTCCCGCGGACTTAAGCCCTGTCCTGAGGACCTTTTCAAATTGCTTTGGCTCATCCGTAAGGAAAATCTGCATGCGCTGGAGCTTGTAGCTTTCCTGCCTGCGGGGCGTGCTCAGTTCCTTTGGAACGGTCTGCAGCGTGCGCACCCGGGAGGAATCCATGCCGCAGCGGCGCAGCGCCTGCATGATGGCTTCGTCTGCCTGCCGGGAAAGCCCGTCTATGCTTTTATCGGCATGGGGCAGGGCCCAGGGCAGGAGGTCGCCGTGGGCTTCTTTGGGAAGGGGCTTTTCAGCGGCTTTTATGTCCGCCTGGGGCCTGGCGCCGCGGGAGGGCCGGGAATCGTCAAATTCTTCGTTTTCCGTTGGAGCCTTGGGGCTGAAAACCCCGCCTCTGGGGGAGCCAACGGCCGCGCAGCCAGACCAGAGGAGCGCTGCGCCCTGCCACAGGCACCAGGCAAGCAGGGCCGCTGCCAGCGCGCCTGACACGCTTTCAACAAAGCGGGGGGCCGTTCCGGGGGCAAGGCGTTTCAGCTTATCCCGCAGTGCGGGGAACCATTCATCCAGCAAGGGGAGCTCCGGCGGCGCAGGCGCCGCATGGCTTGCAGGAAGCCTGCCCCGGGAGGGGGGCTTCCTGCGGGAATGGAAGGGCCGGCACAGCATGGGGCCGGCATGGTCAAAAAAAGTCCGCGCCTATTTTTCCGGCAGGATGAGGTGCTGCATTTTGGGCAGGCTCTTAACAACCTGCAGGCTCATCCTCAGCTGGTTGTCCTTGGCGAGGATTTCATCAACATTGTCGGCGGAGGGCGCCTTGGCCTTGGATTTTTCGCCGGGCTTGGCGCCATTGGCGTTTTCAAGGTGGCGGTTCAGGTCCTTTTCGCGCAGGAAGAGGGCGGGCTTGGCTTCGCCTGTAGAGGCTTCAAAGGGGATGAGGATGTCCGGCGTAATGCCTTCGGCCTGGATGGAGCGGCCTGAGGGGGTGTAGTACAGGGCGATGGTCAGCTTGAGTCCCGTGCCGTCGGCCAGCGGCATCACATTCTGCACGGAGCCCTTGCCGAAGGTCGGCTCGCCGACAATCAGCGCCCGGCGCCTGTCGCCAAGGGCGCCGGCCACGATTTCAGAGGCGGAGGCGGAGCCGCTGTTGACCAGCACAACGAGCGGAGCGGAAACGTCCGTGGGCTGCGCGCTGGCCTTGAATTCGCGGGAAATGCTCTCGGTGCGCCCGCGCATGGAAACAATGAGCCCGTCGCGCAGGAACACGTCAGAGACGGAAACGGCCTGGTCCAGCAGCCCGCCGGGGTTGAAGCGCATGTCCAGGACAAGACCCTTGATGTTCCCCTTGCACTCCGAGCGGGCCTTGGCCAGGGCGTCAAGCAGCTCCTGGGTCGTGCGGTCGCTGAAGCGGGTCAGGCGGATCCAGTAGAAGCCGTCCTCCAGCCTGCGCGACTTCACGCTGACCAGGGGGATCGTGTCGCGCTTCATGCGCACGGTCTCGGGAGCCTTGGCCTCCTTGTGGAGGATGGAGAGCTCAACTTCCGTGCCCTTGGGGCCGCGGATGCGGGTGACGGCGTCCTGAAGGGACATGCCCATGGTCGATTCGCCGTTGATGCTCAGGATGTGGTCGCCCGGCTTCAGCCCCGCCTTGTAGGCGGGCGTATCCTCGATGGGGGTGACGACGGTAATCTGGCTGTTGTCCTGCGTGATTTCAATGCCCACGCCGAAGAATTCCCCGGACGTGGTTTCCTGCATGGACTTGTATTCTTCCTTGCTCAGGATGGTTGAGTGCGGGTCAAGGCTCTGGAGCATGCCCTTGAGCGCGCCGTCAACCAGATCCTTGGTGGGCACGCTTTTCACATAGTAGCGCCCCACGACATCCAGCGCCTGGCTGAAGCGCTTGAGGGCATCCAGCCTGCCGGCGTCGGCCTGCGTGGCCTGGCCCTGGCCTGAAGGGAACACAAGGAAAAGAAAAGCCGCCAGAACCGCGGCTGCCGTCCGAACGCTGCGCATGGGGGTACGCCTCCCGAAACATCGTCAGTGCTGTTTTTGCAGGGAAGGCGCACCTGGCGGCGCGTTCCCCTGCCTGGTGTTTTGGGATACCCAGAACCGCTGAAAAAGGCAATGCCGCAAAGGCAGGTTTCTGGATGGGGGCTGCATTTTTTTGCCGCGCTGCGGATGCGGCGTGTGCGCCGGGGCGCTGCTGCATGGGGCTGCCCAGCCCCTGGGCTTGACTTCACGCGGCCGGAGGGGAAAAGATTGGCCCAGGATTTTTTCAAAGGGGGGATTATGCCGCTTATCGCCGACTCAGGCTATTGCCCGCCGCGTTTCCTGCGCAATGGCCATCTGCTGACCCTGTGGGCTTCGCAGAAGCGGAAGCTGCGCCTGCCGTGGGAGCCCTATTTCAGGACGGAACGCCTGGAAACGGAAGACGGGGATTTTTTTGACGTGGATGTTTTGCCCGCGCTGCCAGGCGCCCAGGCCGCCGGGGCGGTGATCCTCTCGCACGGGCTTGAGGGCAGCAGCCGCAGGCCCTACATGCGGGGCATGGCCGAAATATTCCGCAGGGCGGGGTGGGACGTGCTCGCGCGCAATTTCCGGGGCTGCTCAGGGGAGCCGAACCGGACGGTGCGCATGTACCACGGCGGTGAAACGGAGGACCTGCACAAAACCGTGTGCTGGGCTGCTGGGCAGGGCTATGGCAGGCTGGTGCTCGCGGGCTTCAGCATGGGCGGCAACCAGACGCTCAAGTACCTTGGCGAGGACCCTTCCAGGGTTCCCGGGCAGGTCTGCGCCGCCGTGGGCGTTTCCGTGCCGTGCGACCTGGAAGGCTCCGCGGAAATGCTCGACCGCCCGTCCAGGATGCTGTACATGGCCTATTTCATGTCCAGCCTGCGCCGGAAGGTGCGGGAAAAGCACGCGCGCTTTCCGGATAAGGTGAGCGTTGCCGGGTTAAGCCGTATGGTTACCTTTGAGGCCTTTGACAATGCCTACACGGCGCCGCTGCATGGCTTTGCCGGCGCCAGGGATTACTGGCGGAAAAGCAGCAGCCTGCCGGTGCTGGGCAGTATCCGCGTGCCCGTGTACCTCCTGAACGCGGCGGACGACCCTTTTCTTTCAGAATCCTGCTTCCCCGTGGAGCTGGCCCGCGAGAGCCGGCTCTTCACCCTGGAAATGCCGGCGCATGGCGGCCATGTGGGCTTTGTAAGCCCGGATGCCGGGCCCTATTGGTCCGAGATCCGGGCTCTGGATTTTGTGCGGGAGGCTGTAGAGGCGCAGCGGCCCGGGGCAGGCCGGGGCGCCGGTCAGCCCCTGAACCTCTCGGCTGCGAGCCTGTAGCAGTCCGTGGCGTCGTCTTTGGCGCCCAGTTCCAGGAACACGTCGCCAAGCGTTTCGCATTCTTCTGAAGAAAGGCTGTCCCTGAAGCCTGCCAGGGCCTTTTTTGCCTGTTTCAGGGCCATTTCATCCTGCTTTGCCTCCATGAGGCATTTCGAGAGGAGCACATGGCCCTGCCTTGAGTCCTTTTTCATGGAGAGCAGCTCATCCAGGCAGGCTATGGCATCCGCATGCCGGCCTTTGCCTTCAAGGCTGCGGGCATGGGCCAGGAGGGCCGCGCAGTAGTCTTCCCTTCCATAGGTCCTGGCCCTTCCGCTGAATTCGTCCAGGGACTTTTCATAGGGGACTGATATGGCGCTGTAGATGAATCCGCCTGCGGCTGAAGAGGAGGATTCGATGCCTGAGGGCAGGTAGCGGGAACCGTCCTGGGAATGCCCTGCGCAGATGTCGTAGTAGATTTCCTTATGCCTGAACTGGATCCTGTCCGTCTTGAAGATCAGGTGCCGGAACATGGTGTTCCTGGCGCGGACTGCCAGCATCCTTGGCAGCCGGCTGTCAAGGTCCGGATCCCCTGCCGCCTTGTCTGAGCTTACGCAGACAAGATAGGTCCCGGTGATGAAGCAGGCGTCCTGCCGTTCTTTTTCACTCATGATCCTGGCGGCCGTGCCTTCCTTGCCCCCCC
>JAGADT010000073.1 GCA_017613475.1 Desulfovibrionaceae bacterium
GCACCGCGATCGGCGTGGGTGCGGGCCTTGGCATCAGCGCTCTGACAGGCGGGGAGTATATTGTGGGAGCGCTGCTTGGCGGCGGCATCGGCATTGTTGCCGGCGCCATTTACGGCTATGCGAGCAGGAATACCAGCCCAGCTCCGTCAAACGGCCAGTCGGAATGGTAGGCATGGCCTGATTTTTCCGGAACCATGGATGGAAAGCCGATGCCAGGCGTCACAGCCGGCACCGGCTTTTTTTATGCCTTCTGTGCCCGCGGCATTGCCGCTTGGTTTTTAACTCATTATAGTGGTGGCGCATACATACAGGTCAAAAAGCGGCGAAGAAATCATACGGATCATTTCAGCAAGAAAGGCGACATCGCATGAACGGAGGCAATATGAGCAGTAATGATGCAAGCCCGTTGGAAAAAGAAGCGCTGGCTCTCCGCAACATGGATGACAGCGAGATCGACACCAGCGACATTCCCGAGATCCTTAATTTTAGTAAAGAGGGGCGCGGACGTTTTTACCGTCCTGTCAAGCAGTCCGTCACCTTGCGCCTGGACGCTGATCTGCTGGTCTGGTTCCGCAGGCATAATGACAAATACCAGTCCGCCATCAACAAGGTCCTGCGCGAGTATGTGGAAAGCCGTATCAACGCGTGACAACGGCGCCCAATACATCTCCCCCCCCCATAAACAAGAAGCCTCCGGCATAAAACAACCGGCGGCTTTTTGGTTTTTGGGGCAAGGGCAGATCAGTGACTTTCCTGCTGCTGCTTCAAGGCACACATGGCGCTCTTTCTGTAATTATTCGCCGCGCTGATCGGATAGCTTGCTGCCATTTATTCCTTTATCGAGCCATTTTTCAGCCGCTGGCCTGCAAACATCCGGCAGTTCTGCCAGCCAGTCCGGCAACGCAAGGGGGGCGATGGAGCCAAGCACAAAGCGCGTGTGGTGCAGCCTGAACGGACCTGGGGCAGAGGAACCGTACAGGGCATCGCCAAGCAGGGGCAGACCGATGGAAGCCAGGTGCGCGCGGATCTGGTGGCGGGCGCCCTTGAAAATGCGGCAGCCGGCAAGCGTGCAGGCGGGCTGCCTGCCCGTCCCTTTCAGCACAGCCAGCCCCGTGGCTTCCGTGCGGCGGATGGGGGGAGCCATGCCTTCCAGCACGCGGGTGACGCGGCGTTTGCTGGTGTCAAGGGGAGACTGGATCACACGGATGCTCCCCGGCTCCAGAATGCCCTGGCAGATGGCAAGGTAGAATTTTTGAATGCCGCCGGCATCTTCAGACTGCTGCCAGAGGCGGAGCCCTTCCTCATCCAGCGCGGCAAGGACAAGCCCTGAGGTTTCGTTATCCAGCCGGTTGAGGAGGCGCGGCGCAAAAGAAGCGCTGCCATTGAGCAGGGTGGGAAGCATGGCTTCAAGCGATGGGCGGGAACTTCCGGCGATATGTGCCGTGGCAAGTCCCGATGGCTTGCAGAGGGCGGCAAGCCCTGATCCCTGCCAAACAAGAAAGGGGCGCTCAGCCTGTTCTACAGGGGGGGGAGCGGAAATGCTTACCGTCTCGCCCGCGTGCAGCCGCCGGCTGGCCTGGGCAGGATGATTTCGGACGGATACCCTGCCTTCGGCGCAGAGCCTGCGCCCCGCGCGCAGTCCAGGGCAGAGGGCAGGCAGGCGGCGGGAAAGGAACCTGTCCAGCCGTTCGCCTTCTGCCTCGGGGGGAACAGTCACTTCGGTATCGGGAAACGCTGCCATGGGACGAGCCTCTTTTCTGTAATGCGGGGCACAGCGTGCCAGAATTCATGGCGGGAAACAAGGGGCGGATATGCCGCGGCATGAAACGTTGGGGAAGGAGCCCCGAAGGGGCGAAGAGGTCGCGTTTGTAGATACCTCTTCCGTCTCGTTGCGCTCGCCACCTTCCCTAAAGGGGAAGGCTTTAACAGGGGCCGCCGGGTGCCTATGCCGCTCATCTACGCTTGGGGTCCTGCCTCTCAAAGCCCTCCCCTTTTGGGAGGGTGCCAGAAGGGCGGGAGAGGTAAATCTTCCGTCATGGCTGGCTGAACAGGATCAACGAGCTTCGCAAATGCCTGGGGCTTGCCCAATGAGCGCCTGCCGCCTTGATAGCATTCCCATCGGAGAGCTGGAGCAGCTCACCGACAATTCAAGGCAACTTGTCGATACCGTCTGCTATCATTGAAAAGGTTGGCATCGTTCTTATGGACAGCTTTGATTTTTTTGGCAAGCAGCAGCTTGGCTGGTAGGATCGTAAGTCAATGGCTTTCGTCCTTTCCTGGCATAGTGGGATAGCGTTAGACAACAACGCATTTCAAATTTTCGGTAGAGAAAATGATGTAGGGCAAAAATTTTTTGTAACGTCTGAAATTCTTTATTTAGATGTAAAAACTTTTACATATGAATATGAACTTCCGAATTAGGCTATAGCCAATATACACAAAGCAGTAATATCCAGTATCCAGGGATAGATAACAGCACTTCGTAAAAGTGTTTTCCGAGAATAATTAAGGCAATGTCGAGAATCCAGAAGTGAAAAATGTTGAATAAGGAAGAAAGCAGCAGTAGCAGCACGAAATACAATTTACTTTTTTTCCCGTTGTTTTTTAGAAAGGAATGGACGATAAGCCCATAAATTGCAATCCATATCCAGCAAACAAGGGCTGCTGGATCATTCAGTGTTTTGAGAAAGGTGTGGATTGTTCCAAGGCTGAAAGAAAACAAAGAACGCCGACAATGCGTAGCCAACGGAATGAGCCCGACGTTCGTGCTGCAAAACAGCCACAGGGCAAAAGCCCAGGCCAGGCCCTTGCGTTTTTTCTCTGGCGTGTCGAAATCAAAGAAGCTGCCCATGGCGTTTTCCTTCTTATGTTAACGGGGCAACGCTGCGCATATTAAATCAACAATCCACGGGTGCGGCAGGCTGAAAAGCGAAGCCATGAGGAGTACCAGGAAAAAATAGGCTTTGGCCCTGTCTTTCTGCGCCTTAAGGAAACGGATAAGTATAAACCCAGCAAGATAAAGATATGCCAAGGTAAATAGTGTGTTTATCCAGTCATAAAAATATTCTCTTGGAGCTCGGGCGAATATTTCAAGCGTAAAGGAAAACCAGGGGCGCCGGCTGCCAAAAAGCCAGGGAAGCAGCCCGACGTTTGTGCTGCAAAACAGCCACAGGGCAAAAGCGCAGACCAGACCGACGAATTTCTTTCCTGGCGTGTCGAAATCAAAGAAGCTGCTCATGGCATTTTCCTTTTGGGTATTGTCTCTGAACCTATTGGCGGCAATACCTAAGATTTCTGGAAGGTGCAAGGCTATTGCGGGGGTAGGGCGGGGCCGTTGGGCTCCGCTTCTTTTTGCGTCTGAAAGAAAGCCCCCGGAAGGTGAAGAAAGAGCTTGCAGCCATTCCCGGAAAGAGCGGATTCTTGAACCATACAAGAAATAAGTTCAACGATTTCATTAGGATAGTAAAAATTAAATTCAAATGCGGCATCGATCTGGAAGTCGTAAGCATCACGTAGGCCCTCGCTCTACGCGCACTTTCCGTGGCGTGAACAGCCGCGCCTTGACAACATCGGAACCTCTCCGCCAATATGCGGGGCATTACAGCTTGTTTCCTGCGCAGCAGGGTATGGAGCGGGACATGTCGAAGTTTCGTGTAGCCATTGTCGGCGGCGGTCTGGCCGGCTGTGAATGCGCCTTGTATCGTGCCAGGGCAGGGGTTGATGTCACCCTTCTGGAGCAGAAGCCGCTGGCGTTTTCTCCGGCCCATGTGATGCCTGGGCTGGCAGAGCTGGTGTGTTCCAATTCCCTTCGTTCTGATGAACTGGCGTCCGGCGTAGGCTTGTTGAAGCAGGAAATGCGGGAGCTTGGCAGCGCCTTGATGAAGGCTGCTGACGCTTCCCGGGTTCCGGCCGGCAAGGCGCTTGCGGTGGACCGCCAGGTTTTTTCGCAAAACGTCAGCGAACAGGTAGAAAGGGAGCCAGGCATCAGGCTGGAGCGGCGCGTTGTGCGCAGCCTGGATGATCCGGCGCTTGCCCTGCGCCCGCAGGATGCGGCAGCTGGCAGCGCGCCCGGCTATGACCGGGTTATTATCGCCGCCGGCCCGCTGGCGGGCGAAGAGCTTTCAGCCTCCCTGGCTGAGGCCATTGGCGCAGGGCACCTGTATTTTTACGATGCGATAGCGCCCATTGTCGCCCTGGATTCCATTGACCTTGGCATCGCCTTTTGGGGCACGCGCTACGGCGAGCCCGGCACGGGGGATTACCTCAACTGCCCTATGGATGCGGCGCAGTACCGGGCGTTTTATGAGGCGCTGCTGGGGGCGGAAAAGGCTGCAGGGCACGGCTTTGAAAATGAGCTGCATTTTGAAGGCTGCATGCCCATCGAAGCCCTGGCGTCCCGCGGTGAGCGGACGCTGCTTTTTGGCCCGCTCAAGCCCGTGGGGCTGACTAATCCGCACACGGGGGCCCGCCCCTACGCGGTGCTCCAGCTCAGGCCGGAAAACAGCAACGGCACCATGTTCAATCTTGTGGGGTGCCAGACAAAGATGACCTACCCTGAGCAGGACAGGGTCTTCCGCCTTGTGCCGGGGCTTGGGCACGCCGAATTTGTCCGCCATGGGAGCATGCACCGCAACACTTACGTCAACGCTCCCAAAACGCTGGACGGCAACCTGGAGCTGCTCTGCCGACCGCGGATGCATCTGGCAGGGCAGATCACCGGCGTGGAGGGCTACGTGGAATCCATGGCCTGCGGCCTGTGGGTGGGAATGCGCGTTTACGCGCTGCTGAACGGGATTTCCCTGCCGCCGCTTCCGCCGGTTACGGCGCTTGGCGCGCTGATGGCGCACCTTCAGCGCCCGGCCGCCTCCTTTCAGCCTTCCAACGTGCATTTTGGCCTGATGCCGGAGCCCACAGAGCGGATCAAGAAAAAGGAACGGAAGCCCTGGTACGCCGAGAGGGCGCGGGCGGCGTTTGCCCAGTGGCTTGAAAGCGCGGCGCCCTGCCTGCCTTGTTAGCGCTTTCCGCTGTAAACCTGCTTATACAGGTTCCGTATTTGTATACGTTTCTGGCAGCTGGTGAAAGTTTCTTTACACCATGTTTTGCCTGTCGCGTTTTGCCGGACATGAAGGCTGAGTGGAATGTTTTGTGCTGCGGCTTTCCCTGCAAGTGTCCGGAAAAGTGGAAAGTGAATGAGGCTATGCCTGGTGTTTTTCCCTGTATTCGCTTGGAGAACATCCCATTTTTTCCTTAAAGCATTTTCCAAAATAGCTCTGTCCGTTGAATCCTGTCATTATTGCGATTTCGCCAATAGGATGATTGGTTGTTTTGAGCAGGCGCGTGGCTTCTGAGAGCCTGTAATCCATCAAATATTTATACGGCGTTGTCTGAAGGATTGTTTTGAAACAGCGCAGGCACTCTGATTTGCTTACGCATGCGCTTTTTGCAAGGTCATCCAATGTAACAGGTTCGTTATAGTGAGATTGAATGTATTGAAGAAATTTGCGCGTGCGGAGGCTGGCCGTTTTTTCCGGTAATTCCTCAGGGATGGAAACATTTTGCAGTACGACAAGCCAAAGCGCGGATAACCTGGTAAGAACTTCATAACTGTAAAGGCTGCTTTTTTTTTTTCAAGAGCGATGAGTTCTCTAAGTATATCCAGAGCTTGTCTGCACCATGCCCGCGTTTTATCGAGGATTGCAAAGGGTATGCTTTTATTATCCGTAATGCTTTGCGTGAGCCTTGATGCCGGGCTGCCCAGATAGAAGGAAACAAAATAGTCCGGAAACAAGAAACTTTTGTATTTGCAGATATCAATTTTATCTACAAGATGGACTACGTTTTTATTTATGAATA
The DNA here is from genome assembly GCA_017613475.1 of Desulfovibrionaceae bacterium. Classification (GTDB taxonomy): domain Bacteria; phylum Desulfobacterota; class Desulfovibrionia; order Desulfovibrionales; family Desulfovibrionaceae; genus Avidesulfovibrio. Next base: position 5,854 of record JAGADT010000073.1, read on the forward strand.
TGCCTTCTCCATCTCCCAAAAAAATTTCTTCTTTCAATGTTTTTACGCATATTTTCCCGCTGATTACATAGATGAACTGAAGGTCTTCATGCCAGTGCATAACGCGGAAACTGGGTTTTTTGGGAAGTGAAACATCATTTTCTACGTTCAAGACGAGATAAGGGAAATCCGTATGAAGATTGAGATTGACAGAGTTGATATATTTTTCCTGAAGTTTCATGTTAAGCCTCGTTTGGATATATA
>JAGADT010000074.1 GCA_017613475.1 Desulfovibrionaceae bacterium
CGACCATAGGGCTACATCCGCTGGATGTGCAGACGCTGCTCAATGTATTTGAAACCTTGATCGGCAACGGCGCAACCGTGATCGTCATCGAGCACGACCTGGACCTTATCCGCAATGCGGACTACGTGATTGACATGGGCCCGGGAGGCGGCGAGGACGGCGGCATGATTATTGCAACTGGCTCCCCTGAGGACATTGCAAAAAATCCCGCGAGCGTCACCGGCAGATTTTTACAGCGGCAAGCGCCTGCTGAACGCTGAACCAGCTCACGCTGCCTGCGCGTTTGCCCCGCGGATGGCAGAGAAATCTGCCTGGCCCGCAAAAAAGTCCCTTAAAGGGCTTGTCAACGCCAAAAGAAACGGCTACAAGGGTCTCCGTGTTCAACGGGATGTGGCTCAGTCTGGTAGAGCGCTGCGTTCGGGACGCAGAGATCGCGCGTTCAAATCGCGCCATCCCGACCAGAGAATAAAGCCCCCGCGGCAGTGCCGCAGGGGCTTTTTCATCGTCTTGTACCCACAGCAGTTCCACCAGCCTGCCAACGTTCCAAACTTCCAACTTACAGCCTATATCCCTTTTCCGAAATCTCCGCCTAGTGCACAGCCTTGACGCAGGGCTGCCCACTGAGAGCTTCCAGCAAGCCTCTGAAAAAAAACATGCTGTCCAGACCTTTTCCACCGCGGGACTTGCCAAACCGGCAGTAGTTGTGTACCCCAAAACGCTAGGAGAAACGTTATGGAAACTGCAAAAAAAGCCGCGACATTCATGCTTGTTGCCGGCACATGGTGCGGGGGATGGTGCTGGGATTTTGTTGCCAAGCGCCTGCGCGCGGCCGGCCACCGCGTCCTCACCCCCAGCTTTTCCGGGCTTGCGGAACGCGCCCACCTTTTGACGGACCGCCTGACGCTGGAAGACCACGTCATGGACCTGATCAACGCCTTCCGCTACCTTGAACTGCACGATGTCATCCTTGTAGGGCACAGCTACGCCGGGTTCCCCATCACCTGTGCGCTGGACAGGCTCCCCCGCGAGGCTGTGCGCCATGTCTTATACATTGACGGGCTCCTTCCCAAAAACGGGGAATCAGGGGCAAGCATGATGTCCTCTACCGATACGGGCCGCTTCTTTGGCGATTCCATCAGGCCGGGCAACATTATCCTGCCTGTGCCCATTGTGCCGCCGGGGCGCTTCCAGAACGACGACGTGCAGAACTGGTTCCAGCGCATGATGACCCCGCACCCCATCCGCACCTATACCGACACGGCCAGGCTTGAGCATGAGCCGGGCAACGGCTTTCCCACGACCTTTGTGGCCTGCTCCCACACAAAGATTTCCGCGCTTGTGCTTTCCCGCCACAGGGCTGAATTTAACCCAACCTGGAAAATCATCCCCATTGATTCGGCTCACAACGCGCACATCCTCCACCCGGACCTGATTTCGGACATCCTGCTTTCCCTGTGCTGAAAAAGCCCTCATTTGTCCTTACAGGCCTATGATTGACCAAACAGGTTCAAAAGGGCTACAGCACAAAACGGGCTTTATGAGCCTGCAAGGCTGAAAATACGGCAGACGCAAGGCACAATATTCAAATGGACGCTGCAATTCGCCCCCCAAAGAAGCAAGGACCGCAGATGAACATGCGCCACAGATTCGCTTCCGGACTGCTGACCTGCTTATGCGCAGCCGCCGCCCTCCTGTTTTCCGGCAGCAGGGCGCAGGCTGACATGCGTCTGAGCATTAAGAACGAAACCTCCTATGAACTGCTTGGCCTCTCGGCCATATTTCAGGGCGCGGAAAAGGCTGGCCCGGAAACGGCAGCGCTGAATACCCTGCCCGGAGAAAGCCAGGACATTCAGCTCAGCGGATCCGCCCCGCTGCAGAGCCTTACCCTGGAAATGGGACTTGCCCGCTTTACCTTTGCGGACGCAGCTGCCATCAGGGATGGGGAGACACTCATCCTCTCCGTCAAAAATGACACGCCCACGCTGGCTTCCAAACAATGGAGCCATAAATCCCTTCACGGCGCAAGCACGGATCTGCAGCCAGATGAAAACGCCCCGGCGCTTCCCTTCCAGGACCTTTTGAGCGCCGCAAGCATGGATGAAATCCGCAAAGCCGCCGAAAACGCCTCCTGCAAATACTATGAAAGCTCAAACGGGCTGCTCCTGCCTGTAGCGCTAGGCGCTGACCTCTGGATTGGCCTTGTTGAGCCTGAAGCCTCCGCCGGCAAAAACACCGAAGAAGAAAAAGGTGCCGCCCCCGCGCGCATCACCCTGCGGCTTGACTATGGAAGCGGGCAGCTGGAAGGCGGACTGCTTGATTATGTGTACAGCGCGGGCTTCCGGCCTTTTTCGCTCCGCAAATCAGATGGCAGCGTCAAACGCTTTATCGCCCAGACAACGCCCGAGACCCCGCGCGACGCGGATGACGACCGCATGGAATTCCTCACCCAGATCACAGGGGCAAAGCCCGACGAAAAAAAGCCGGGGACGCTGACCGGCCTCATTGTCCATGAAACAACCTACGACGAACTGGCAGCCAAGCCAGATACCCCGCCGGAAAAACTGACGCCCGCCCCCTGTTTTACCGTTCGCCTGACCAATTCCTTCATGCTGGAATTCATCTATGAGGCAGACTGCCGGGCGCGCATAGATTCCGAAACGCGGACGGCTCCTGCCCGTATGTGACAGTTTACCTGCGCATGACGAAATTCCCGCCATTTTTTTGGGAGCCCAAGATGACCCGATTCTTCCGACTGCCAGTCTTCCTGACCCTCCTTTTCCTTTTTCCCCAGCTCTGCCTTGCGGATCCACACCAGGTATTGTCGCTTATCAGCGAAGCCTCGCTTGACTCAGGCGGCGTGCTCACCGTCCAGGAATCCTACCGCATTCAGTTTCAGCCAGGCACTGACGATTTTTACCGCGACGTGCGCTATGTTGTGCCCAGGCAAGGTCCCAAGGTCGCGCCGAAGCTCCTGAACCTTCAAATGGACGGCTCGGATATGAGCACAAGCGACGTGGAAACGCCTGAAGAAGGCGTCTTCCGCATCCATATCCGCACTGAAAAGCCCAAAACGCTCCCTGAGGGCATCCATGTCCTGACCATCCGCTACAGGCTCCACGGCCAGGCAGCATTCTTTGACGATTGCGACAAATTAACATGGGATGCCGCGGGAACAGGACGCAGCTTCAGCATCCAGGAGCTCCTTTACGCCCTTACCCTGCCCCCCGGCGCAGCTGACCTCACAAGCTCCGCGGGTCCTGCAGAAGGCATAAGCACTGTGCAGGAAAAAATGAAGGACGGCAGCCCTGTCATGCTCTTCAGCCTTCAGCGGTCCCTTGCCCCGGATGAAGGGCTGCCTGTTGCTGTTTCGTGGAGCAAAGGCATTATCGCCGTCCCTCCTGCTGACATGCAGGCAGCCAGAGACCGTGTGCTGCGCATCGCAGTCATAAGCGGCATTTTACTGCTTATCTACTTCATCCTGGCGTTATGGCGCATCTGGTCCATTGCCAGGAAACCTGCCGGCAGCCCATCTCCGGAACCTCCCAGCGTCCTTTCCCAAACGCAGAATCCTGGCCCGCGCGCCATGTCCCCCTCCGAACTCCATTTCCTGACAAAACGGGGAAATATCGACGGCAAGGGGCTCGCCGCAACCCTGCTTTCCCTTGCCAGCCAGGGATTCTGCAGCATCAAAAAAAATGCTGCCGGACTCAGGAAACATGACGCCGACGGCTATACGCTCAAGGCCGTGGACTTTGAAAATTCCCCTGCTGGCTGCGGAGAAAACGCCCTGCTTGAGCATTTGCGGCAGCAAAAAAGCACCACGCTGGATGGGGAAGGCATCCGTTCGCTCCTCGATACGCTCTCCCAGGCGCTGTTTAAAGACTGCGCCCCAGCCATTCAGCACGACGTGGGCCCTGTATGGATCGGCATTCTCCTGGCCATTGGCAGCGTATGGGCGATTCTCCAGACAACCCTGGGTAGCTTTATACTCTGGCCTGAGGAAGTCTATACTTTCCTCATGTCTGTCTTTGTTTTGGCATGCCTTGCCGCCCTCTTCCTCAGCCCCGGCTTTTGGCGCATGGGGCTGGCTGCCAAGCTGGTCATCATCTTCCTCTTTTTCTTCCTTGCCAGCCTCACATACGACAGCATGGAAACGGTCCTTTCCCTCGCGCCCAAATGGATGCTCACGGCTTCCATCATCCTCCTGATCCTGCCCCTGCCTTTCTTTTTCCTGATCCGGCTTCCGGTGGCCCAGGCACGCCAGCGCCTGGCAGAGGCCAAGCGCTTTGCCCTTTTCATCAGCCAGGGACCAGGGAAAAATGCTTCTGAGGACTCGCTTGAACAGTATTCCGCCCTCGGCCCCTATGCGGCGGCGCTGGGGCTTGAGGAAACATGGAAGCAGCACTGCGGCGAGGCCCGCGCAAAGGACGC
>JAGADT010000075.1 GCA_017613475.1 Desulfovibrionaceae bacterium
GAAAAAGTCCGCGCCCTGCATGGCACGGACAAAATGCGCCGCAAAAACCTCTACCGGGCCCTGGAGCGCTGGCAGCTGGCCAAGACGCCGGGCTATGCCCCTCAAGGGGAAGAGGAGCCGGGGGGCGGCCTTTAGCCGTTTGCCCTTTGCCAGAATTCCGGCCACAGGCGCATAAGCCCCTTTAATGCCAGGGACCTGTGGCTCATGGCCATTTTTTCTTCGCGGCTGAGCTCCGCCACAGTCCGCCCCAGTTCCGGAATGTAAAAGACAGGGTCGTAGCCAAAGCCGTTGCTGCCCCGTGGGGCGCTGAGCAGCCGCCCTTTCCAGGCACCTTCAGCGGTGACGGCCCAGCCATCCGGGCAGGCCGCGGCCATCACGCACATGAAGGAGCCGCCGCGCTTTTCTTCCGGCACGTCCTTCAGGGCGGCCAGGAGCTTGCGGATGTTGCGCGCGTCTTTGGACTCACCGGGGAGCAGGGGCAGGTCGCTGCCGTAGCGGGCGGAGTAGATGCCGGGCGCGCCGTCCAGCGCATCCACGCAGAGGCCGGAATCATCCGCCACGGCAGGCAGGCCTGTGGCCGCGGCAGTGGCGCGCGCCTTGAGCAGGGCGTTTTCCGCAAAGGTCGCGCCGGTTTCTTCCACGGGAGGGAGCCCGGGAAAATCCGCAAGCCCCAGCACTTCAATGTTCAGGTGCCGCAGCGGGGCGGCGAGTTCCGCGATTTTCCCCTTGTTGCCGGTGGCAAGCACCAGCCTGGACGTTGCGCTCATGGCTGACTCCATTCTGTTTATTTTTTGCGGCGGTAGTGCCGCCCTGCTATTTTGCAGAGTCCCCTGCTTAATGCAAGTGAGGAAAGGCGTAAAACATGCAGACAGTGCGTTGCTATTCGATAAGCCTGGGATGCCCCAAGAACCGTGTGGATACGGAACGGCTGCTGGGCTCCCTGGGCGTGAAGATTGTGCCTGTGGAGGAGCCTGAAAGGGCGGAGCTCGTGGTCATCAATACCTGCGGCTTTATTGCCCCGGCCGTGCAGGAATCGGTGCGGGCCATCGTGCAGGCCATTGCTGACCTGGAGGGCCTCCCAAGGCGCCCCCTGCTTGCCGTGGCCGGCTGCCTTGTGGGCCGCTACGGGGTGGACGCCCTGGCCCCGGACCTGCCGGAGGTGGACCTGTGGCTGGATAACCGGGAGCTTGCCCGCTGGCCGGATCTGCTCAGGCAGGCTCTTAACCTTCAGGGCAAAGCGGTGGAGGGGCGGCTTTTGAGCACTTCGCCCTCGTTCTCCTGGCTGAAGATCGGCGATGGCTGCCGTCACGCCTGCACCTTCTGCACCATTCCCAGCATCCGCGGCGGGCTTGTTTCGCACACGGAGGACTTTTTGGAGGCGGAAGCCCGCGCGGCGCTCAGCGCCGGCGTCCGCGAGCTGGTGCTTGTGGCCCAGGATGTGACGGCCTGGGGCGCTGACCTGCCGGGCTCGCCCGATCTGCGTGTGCTGCTGGACAGGCTCCTGCCCCTGCCCGGCCTCGCCCGCCTGCGCCTTTTGTATTTGTACCCGACAGGGCTTAAGCCGGAGCTCATGCGCTACCTGCGCGAGGCCGGCGAGCCTTTTGTGCCGTATTTTGACGTGCCGCTGCAGCACGCGGCGGCAGGGGTCCTTTCGCGCATGGGGCGGCCCTTTGCCCGCAACCCGCGCGAGGCGGTTGAGCGCATCCGCAGCGTCTTCCCCGAGGCTGCTCTGCGCACCTCGCTGATTGTTGGCTTCCCGGGTGAGAGCGAGCAGGATTTTGTCGAGCTCGTGCGCTTTGTTGAGGAAACGCGCTTTGCGCACCTGGGCGTTTTTGCCTACCAGGCGGAGGAGGGCACGCCCGCGGCCGCCATGCCCGATCAGGTCCCGGACGACGTGAAGGAAGAGCGGCGCAGGGCGCTTATGGAAGTGCAGCGCGGCATCAGCGAGGAATGGCTCAGCACCTTCCAGGGCGAGAGGATGAGCGTGCTGGTGGATGCCCCGCATCCGGAATGGCCGGGCCTGCACACCGGGCGGACCTGGTTCCAGGCCCCGGAGATCGATGGGCTGACCTACATCAGCGGCCCAGATGTGAAGCCAGGCGCCCTGGTTGAGGCGGATATTGTGGAATCCAGGGAATACGACCTGGTTGCCCTGCAGGGGGATTGAGCCGGCGGAGCGGATTCCTGCGCATGCAATAGGCTAGCCCCGCGGATCGTGCGCGCTTTTCAGCCTCAGGCATTCATTCACGCATCACCTTCATGGACTTAGGCCTTATGAAACAATCCTCAGGCCCCCATCCGGGCATTGCTGAAAAAAACGGCGTGTACCAGTGGCAATACGACCTCAGCCTGTTTAAGGACCTTTCCATTTTCTGGCTCATCCTGAAGATTTTTTTCTTCATCTCCATGGGGATCGGCCTTTTCATGTTCGTCCTGACCTTGTTTGAGGGCCTGCCCAGCCGGGACGAGTTGCCTTTTCTGCTGCTCTTTCCTCTTGGGCTCTTTGGCCTGATGGCCGCGCTGCTGGTTTTAGGCTATCTTGTGTACGCGCTCATCATGGGCGGGCATTACAGCATGGCCTTTGCCATGGACGGGCAAAAAATCACGCACAGCCAGCTTGCCAGCCAGTTTAAGCGCTACCAGAAAGCGGCCTCGGCCCTGACGGTCCTTGCCGCCTTAAGCAAAAACCCAACGGCGGCGGGCATAGGCTTAAGCACCGGCTCCCGGCAGAGCATGACCTCCCATTTTAAGGACGTGAAGGCGATTGAGGCGGAACCGAAAAAAGACCTTATCCACCTCACGGCCGGCGCATCCCACAACAGGATTTACGTCCCTGCCGAAAGCTACGCTTTTGTTCTGGAATACGTAAGGGAACACTGCGCCAAAGCCGCGTTCAGCCAGCGCTGAAGGGGAGCCGCCCCCCGCGGCGCTGCTTTCCTGCCGCTGAAGCCCTTGACAGAAAGGCAATTATGCACCATCGTTTAAGTAACCTACAAAGGAGTTCATGTTATGAATCGACGCAGGTTCTTAGGTGTTTTGGCCGCCTGTGTGTTCGGCACGGGCTTACTTGCAGCAACAGCGGAAGCAGCCCCCTATGGCTACGCAAGAAGGGGCTATGAGTATGATCGGCGCCGCCGCGCAGAATTGGAGCGCAGGCGCGAATTGGAGCGTCGCCGCGAATGGGAGCGTAGGCGCCGTTTGGAAGAAGAAAGACGCCGCCGCCTGGAATGGGAACGCAGGCGCCGCCGCGAAGCCGCCCGCAGATATTACGGCCGCCGGTACTATTAAGCCGGAAAAATTCGTAAACAAACAGCAAGGCCATCCAGAAATGGATGGCCTTTTCGTTTGGCCCGGTACGGGAGGAAATCCGGAGATATTATTCCGTGTATCGTTTCATTGCCGATGAGTCCTGCGGAAATCGGCAAAAGCCGCAGCGGCATCCTGAACACGCCCTGCAAGCATGTCATCATAACCGGCTTTCAATTTGTCATGGATTTCCTTTAAGGTCAGCGTTTTCTCCATAGAATCACCTCACTGGATAATAGTAACGTATATTGCGTTACAAAACAAAATGTTGGCTTTTGACCGCGGCAGAGCTGCCAGCCTCCATCAATGTTCGTTCATTCCTTGACTATGGCATGACCTGTGGATAGGACGTTTTTAGATGAGAAAGCCGAGATATGGAGCGCAATCCTGCGTTCCGCATAGTGTTTTTCCAAAGCAAGGAGAATGCAATGAAGAAAATGCTGGCTTCCCTGTGCATGATTGCCCTTGCCATCCTTTCAGTCCCGCAGGCCGCTCCGGCGGCTGGCGAAGGTCTTTCCGAGGATTGGCTTCCGCAGCTTCTCAACGACGGATCGCCCTACGACAAGGACGCCAGGGCATTCCGCACCGAATCTCTGAAAGCCGCCGCCAGGAATCCGACCCCGCTGGAGGGCTGCTGGGCTGTAGACAAGGAGGAGCTGCGTGTTGACGGCGCAGCCATCCGCACATTCGAGGCAAAGGGCGAAGCGTTCTATTTATCCCTGGGAGAGCCTGAGACTACGTTTCCAACGGCCCCCTGCGTCTTTACATCGCGCCCCTCCGGCACCAAAGGCACACTTGAGGGACGATGCTTCTTCGGCGGAAGATGGACCGCGGAAGACGATGTTGCCGAAATGCCTGAAGATCCGGCGGCGCGTCTCGCCTGGATTATCAATGTAGAGGCACAGTGGCGCATTGACGGCAACAAACTTCTTGTCCGCTGGATGGACGACGGAGAGGTCACGGGTGAGGATATCTACACCCGAAATGCCTGTGTCCGGCGCACGAAGTAGCATGGTCTTCTTTCCGGCGCGCCCGCTTTTTTTCAGCGGGCACGGGAATGCCCTGGCCGCATGCAGGGGAGTAAGAGGAGGCGCCCTTTTTCAGAGATTTTTTCCGGTGAAGCGGCAGCCCACAGCAGGATATGCGTATCAAGAAGGAGTTTCATGCCTGCCCCTCAAAAAGCTCCACGATAGCCTCTGAAGCCATGCTGTCGAAGTCATCCGGGACAGAAATGTGCCCCTTGAGAAAGCCGGTCCGCGCTTTCGGCCTGCTTTCTTCCGCCTTGAGGGGAGTTATTTGGGCAACAGGTCTGCCAGCCTTGGCAATGATAAAGGATTCTCCCCTTTCCACCCGCGCGAGGATGCCGGAGAGGTCCGTTTGGGCTTCATGAATGTCGAGGGTTTCCATCGTTCCATCCTGTGGGCAAGATCATTGCGTTTCGCGGGTGATGTGGGTATTGTCCCGCACGTGGGCACGTTCTCCGAAAGGAGGATATACCCATGAAGCACTTTCTACGCGATGTGCTCGCCGCGTTTGTGGCGGGCATCCTGGTGGCGCTTGTGGTTCGTTTCCTGAACCTCTAAAACGCAAGTTGCCCCGGTAGGAAGTGCATTTCCTACCGGGGCGCAAAACTTGCGATCACGTCAATCGCGGGGAACGTGCCCCATTGGGGAAGGGGTGTTGCCACACTCCCTTCCCCTTCTTTATGAGCATTATTTTTCGTTCCGTCAAGCGCCTAAGGCATTACGGCTGCAGTGTTTCGGGATACGGGTACGGCTGCAGGCGCCGTAAAACATGTAAGCAGATCAGCAAGGCCATCCATTTTTAGGGTGGCCTTTATTTGTTTGCGGCGCGGGGCTTGCCGCCGCAGAAAAGGCCCGCAATCGTTTCAGAAGCCATGGCGCCAAAGTCATCCGGGATGGAAATGCGCCCCTTGAGGAAGCCTGTCCGCATTTTTAGCGCATGGCCTTCTGCCGCGAAACTGCCACTTTTTTTATTTATGATCGAAACGATGAGGTCATGAATTATCTTTTGTGGTGTTCAACCAGCATGCATATGACCGTTCCCCCAGAAATAACTTCTAGGGGGTGATTCATTTTTTGAAGGGCATCCACTTGTTTTTTGCAAGATTCGTAGAAGGGGAACAGACTGTCGGTGCAACTGCGAGATACCCTGAGGAATCCAAGACCTTGGTCGAGCCATATGCGAAGGATCGTTCCGTCTTGGAACTCTAGGTTGAGATAACGTGCATGCGCCAACATATTTTTTTTCATAGGAAATAGTTTTATAGTTCCCAGATTTTTCAATACTTCCCTGAGGGCGTTATCCCTTTCATCGGCAAGGCTCCAGTTATCCCATACATTGGAGTTTTCCCTGTAAATGCGGTCGGAAAGCATGATGTAGAATGTGGGTGCATTCCATGCGTTGCCATAGCTTTGTTGCAAATGGAGCATCATGCTGTAGAAGAGCGCAACTGTAAGCGGAGAGTTGCAGTACCTGTCGGAGAATACGATGCGGGTGATGGGCTGTTGACTTGCTATAAAGTTGAATCCTAGATTTTTTTCAAGATATTGCTGCAGCTTATGCCACAACCAGGCTCCGAATTGAGTAATAGATGTATTTTCGTGTTGCCCTATCTGTACAATGGCGCTGTTACTCGTTTTGGGCAGGAGATCTTTTTGTGAAAGAGGCTTGAGTGTGCCTATATCTCCCTTCGTACTGCCTTTAAGTAGCAAAGAGTTTCCTTCTCTTTCGTATATAGCCCAGCGGTACAGAATTCCATTCTCTTCCATGCTTACGGCAAGACGTGCCTGAGGATTATTAAAACCTCCATTAAGAACGGCGCATGTTACGTTCCCGTGAGCAAGGGGAGAGAGAAGCATACGTTCTTCAGGAGAGGAACTGTCATAACATTCCTGTTCTAGTGCGATCTCTACCGTCATCTTCCTCAGGCGAAGAATATCCAGAAGATGTAGCATATCAGGGTCACCAGGTTGCCAGAGGGCGTGCTGTCCCAAGTGAAGGAAGATTTTGGCATCTGGATGCATAAGAACGCCTGACAGAACAGATTCTTCAAGCCTCATCGGTTCTGTCTGAGTTGAAGGACCGAAAACACGTGCCTCCCGTGGAAGTTCGAGCATGCTTAGCCAACTTTCAGTCAGGACCTCCAGGCCCTTGTGCCTATCAAGCTCTTTGCTTTGATAACGTAAGTCAAAGCTGAGAATGCAGTGGGGGCAGGCTGTTTCGCAGTCATATTCCTTGCAGAGGAGGCGTTCGCGCGCGTCGCGCAGGATATCCATCATGTGCTCTCCGGCGGAAGAGGCATATCCTGCGGCATTTTTATCGAAGATGAAGATGGACGAGCAGAGTGTACCGTCTTCCCTTCTGCGGGGTTCTACAGAGCATTCCAGTTCTTCCGCCTGAATGCCGAGCCTTGCGGCTAGGGCGTCACGCAGGGCGGCGGCTATGGGAAATGCCTGAGTCTTATCATTGAGCCAGGATTGGTCCTCTTTGCGGATTTGCAGTTCCAGAACATC
>JAGADT010000076.1 GCA_017613475.1 Desulfovibrionaceae bacterium
AGTGCGCGACGCCGCGCAGGCTGATGAGCTGAACGCCAGCCACTGCAACAGCCGCTATCTGCCCGGCCTTCGCCTCCATAACGCCGTGCGCGCCGTTGCGGATGCCGGATTCCACTTTCCTCCGGATTCCCCCGCCCGCACACTGCTGGCGGCGGCAGACCTGCTTATCCTGGCCGTGCCCTGCCAATTCATCAGGGACGTCCTCGGGCGCTGCATCGCATGGCTTTCCCCCTCCTGCGTGCTTGTTAACGCCGCCAAAGGGATAGAAATTTCCAGCCTGAAAACAGTGGAAAGCATCGTCGGCGATCTTTCCCCTGCCCATCTTCCCTGCTATGCAGCCATTTCCGGGCCATCCTTTGCCAGGGAAGCCATGCTGGGCAAGCCTACGGCCGTGGTTCTGGGCTGCCGCAGCGCCACACTGGGCGCGGAACTCAGGAACGCCTTTTCCTCGCAATGGTTCCGCACCTATTCCAGCACCGATGTTACGGGCGTGGAGCTTGGGGGAGCGGTAAAAAACGTCATCGCCATAGCCGCCGGGCTCAGCGACGGGCTGGACTTTGGGCTGAACGCCCGCGCCGCCCTGCTCACGCGGGGGCTTGCGGAAATACGCCGCCTGGGGGTCAAGCTCGGCGCCCGGCCTGAAACCTTCATGGGGCTTTCCGGCATCGGCGATTTGATGCTCACCTGTTCAGGGGAGCTTTCACGCAACAGGCAGACGGGCCTGCGCCTGGGAGCGGGAGAAAGCCTGAACGATATCCTTGCCTCCAGCCGCTCTGTTTCAGAAGGCGTGCCCACAACACAGGCCGTATGCATGCTCGCTGCCCAAAACAACATCGAGATGCCCATCTGCGAAACCATCAACGCGGTTCTCTACAAGGGCATGGACCCAAGGGAAGCCGTGCGCGGGCTCATGTCCCGCAGGCTCAAGGATGAAGACTAGGCCAAATTCAGGCGTTTTATGAATCTACAGGCGGCAAAAACTTGACAGTGCCGCCTGCGCCCTATACTATCCCTCCTGTCACGCGCCTGCGTGGCAGCAAAGGAATTTGCCATGACCGACCGCAGCTCTGTGCCCTGCAGCTTCTACTATTACTATTATCTGGGGAACGCCAATCGACCCCGGATCGGCTGTGCTGGGTAACTAAGCTGTACAGCAAGGCTTTATTGAGCCGCCGACCTCCCGGGTCGACGGCTTTTTTTATCCTGCAACCAACGTTTTCCAATCCGGAGAAGCCTGATGATACAATCCTTCATCCAAGCATTCCTTGTCCTGGACACTTCTGTTGCCATTGCCGTCTCAGCCCTCCTGGCGGCCTTCATCCTTTCCCTCGGCGCGCTTCTTTACGCCGCGATTACCGGAGGCCAGGCATGATTGTAACCATCCTCCTCTGGGGCGCGTACTTCGCGCTGTTTGCCTTCCTTGTTTCCAAGGGACGCCGCCACGACCTTGTTTTGAGCGGTCCTGTAAGCTTTGGCGTGCAGTCCTTCGCCTACGTGGCGACATACATTTCCGCTGTGGCGCTTGTGGGCTTCGGCGGGCTGGCCTACTGCTACGGGCTGCAGATGCTGCTCATTGCCGCAGGCAATGTCTGGCTCGGCACCTGGGCTGTGTACCGCTTCCTTGCCTGGCCCACCAGAAGCTGGCAGCAGCGCCTGGGCGCCCGCACCCCGGCCCAGCTCCTCAGCCTGGGGCATAACTCGCCTGCGCTGGGCAAGGCCCTGGCGCTCCTCTTTGCCCTGTTCCTCGGCGTCTACGCGTCGGGCGTCATCAAGGGCGCGGCCCTGCTGCTTGGCGAAATTGTGCCCCTGCCCCTTTCCGCCCTGATCTGGCTTGTGGCCATCCTGGTTGGCACAGCCGTTTTTGTCGGCGGGCTGCGCGGCGTGCTTTATACGGAGGCCATGCAGGGCGTGGTCATGCTCATGGGCATGATGATGCTCACTGGCGCTGTGCTGAGCCGCGTAGGCGGCCCGCTTGAAGGCATCCGCGCGCTTTCCCTCCTCGCCCCGACCGCCCAGGCCAATCATGGCTTCACCTCACTTTCAGGGGACGGGCAGGGGCTCTTTATCCTTTCCTTAACCATCGTCACATCCGTAGCCGTATGGGCGCAGCCGCAGATGATCCAGCGCCACTTCGCCCTGGCCAGCCCCAAACAGCTTTCCCGCATCACCCCCCTCGCTATGCTCATCCTCACGGTGCTTGTGGGCGGCGCGTACTTCATTTCCTCGCTCTCGCGGCTGATCCTCCCCGAAGTGTCTTCTCCCGACGCCGTGATGCCCCTGCTGGTCAAGACCCTCCTGCCGGATTTCGCCCTCCAGCTCTTTGTGCTGGCCATTGTTTCGGCATCGCTCTCCACGGCAACGGCGGTTTTTCACATTGCCGTTTCCTCGCTGACTGAAGACCTGTTCAAAGCCAAGGGCAACCGCGTTATCTGGTTCGCCGGCATTGCCCTGTGCGTGCTTGTCAGCGCGTTCTGCGCCCACATGAAAGGGCAGCTCGTCGCCCTGCTCTGCACAACAAGCTGGAGCATTGTCGGCTCCGCCGCCCTCACCCCCTACCTGGCCCTGGTATGCAGGAACCGCAGGCACGCCCCGGCAGCCATCTGCTCCGCGCTGGCGGGCTTTATTGTCTGCATGGGCTGGTATCTGCTGGTCTACCGCTCCACGGCGGTGGTTCCGCCAATGCTTGGTCCCGGAGCCGCCCAGATTCCGCCATTTTTCGTGGGCTTCGCAGCTTCCCTTGCCGAATGGCTGCTTGGCTTATGCCTGCC
>JAGADT010000077.1 GCA_017613475.1 Desulfovibrionaceae bacterium
GCTTTGGTGAATCGCTGTAAGGCGGGCGTTCCGCCGTACTGTCTCAGCGAATGATAAATGTTCATTTTTCAACCCGTTGAGTCTTCAGCAGAATTAAAGGCCGCCCGCTTATTTGCGGACGGCCTTTTTTTCTGGCAAATGGGGCTCGCGCCGGACAAAGACGCAGGCTCGCCTGGATTTCCCTTAGTCCTTCTCACCGTTTCGGCAGGCTGGCGCCGTGCTTCGCCAGGATATCGTCCAAAAAGCCCTCGATGCGGCTGATCTTTTCCTGGTAGCCTTTGGGCCAGCGCATGTAGCCGCTTGCGTGTATGCCGCGCCCATCCCAATAGCGGACATCGAGGGAAAAGCTGCGGCCGTCCAGCACGCGGGGGTCACTTCCTTTAAAGCCATCCCATTGGGCAATGCCCAGCGTTTTTAGGAGCGCTTCAAAGCTTTGGAGCTCTTCGTCGCTGATGCGGCATTCCGTCTTGTTTTGGCCCTGCTCATGCTCCAGCACCATCACGGGGCCGCCGGGCTCCATGCGCTGGTACAGCTCATAGCCCGGCCACTTGCCCATCATGGAGCCTGCTGAGGCAAAGCTGAAGCGCTTCAGCGCATCCGGCCTGGCAGGCGCCGGCCCTCCGCCTGCGTCAAGGATCGCGTCACAGGCGGCGGAAAGCCTGGCCAGGAGTTTTTCATAGCCTTTTGGCAGCCTGCCGCTGTCCGCCGCGGAGCCGCGCACGTTCACGCTCTGCCGCGTATCGTACGTCAGGGAAAATTCGGTGAGGGCAGGGTCTTTCCATGTCAATCCCTCTGCCGCAAAGCCCTTCCAGTTATCGGCAGAAGCGGTGCGGACTTCTTTTTGCAGCGTTTCCAGCAGGGAGGGATCGACAAAGCCCTCGGCCTTTGCTTTGCCAACGCGGCGGCGCACGCTCACCTTGCCGTCGTCGTTCCTGCTAACAAGGTACGAGGCCCTTTCGCCATTCACCGGCATAAGCCAGGAGACGTTTTCGATGCGCTTCGGCGTGCTTTCCTGCAGTGCGGCGAGTTTGGAGGTGAAAAAGCGGGTGAAGGCCCGTTCAGCGGAGAGCCTGCCGGGGTTTTGCCCGTCATCGCAGCCGGAGAGGCGCACCTCCCTGCCTTTCTGGCCGCTTTGCGCTGGCTCAAAAAGCATCGTCAGGCTCCAGCGGCAGAGCGATTCCTTTTCCGTGCTGCTTAGTTTCCCGCACTGCGTTTCGCTCAGCGGGGTTTTCCATTGCGCAAGGTCCAGCCCCGCGGCCAGGCTGGAAAGCTCCCTGTTGAGCGCCTCGGAGGCGGGCCCGGAAAACTGCTCCGGATTGCCGTTTCCGTAAAGGGAGATATTCACCCTGCGGGAATAAAGGGAAAAGCTCATGTTCCTGTACTGCCCGCTTGCAGGGGCCTTATCCCCACAGCTTGAGTGATACTGGAACCAGCGCAGGGTCTCAGGGGTTTTAGCCTGGGATTCAAAAGGGAAAAGCAGCGCCGCGAGGATAAGGCAGGCCGTCAGGCCCGCGTGCTGGAAAAGGCTTGCCGAAAAAGGCATGCTGTGCCTCCTTGCCTGGTTAGAGGTCTCGTTTGTGCCTGGCCGAATATACCTTGCAGGCTGTAGACGCGGCAAGGGGAAAAACGTACGTTTGGGGCGGGGCAAAGGCCGCGTGCTGCCAAGTGCCTGCCAGCCTCCAGCCGCTTGCCTGGTTTTGGGGCAGGCACCTTTTGCAGGCAAGGCCCCAGCCTCTTTATAATGCCTTTGCTGCTGGTTCTCTCACGCATAGCATTTGGGCCATGAGCGTCATGGGCTCCATTCAGGACGGCGTGCATGGAGGGGAGGAGAATGAAAGATAAGCCGGTTGTTGCTGATATCACGCAGTCGTTTTATGACAATCTCGCTTCACAGTATGATAAGTTCTATCGCGACTGGGACACGGCCTCACGCGAAGAAGCGGTGTTCTTAAGTGAACTCTTTGCACGCAGCGGATTTGGCCATGAGGCCCGGATCCTTGACTGCGCCTGCGGGATTGGAACGCAGGCCATAGGGCTTGCAGCTCTTGGCTACGCTGTGACCGCCTCAGATATCAGCGCGGGTGAGCTCAAGGAAGCCAGAAGGCGGGCTGCAGAAAACAATGTTGCGGTCTCTTTCAGGCAGGCAGATTTTTGCGCCTTGTCCGAGGCCTTTCCAGAGAAATTTGATATTGTGATCGCAATGGACAATGCCTTGCCGCACATGCTTTCAGGCGCTTCCCTGGAAAAAGCCATAAAAAGCATTGTGCAGCAGCTTCGCAGGGGCGGCCTCTTTGTTGCCAGCATCAGGGATTACGACCGGATGCTGGAGGAAAAGCCGGCCTATTCAGCGCCCTATGTGCATAAGACAGATAAGGGGCAGAGAGTCTTGTTTCAAACCTGGGATTGGACCGGGGAGAACTATACGTTCATCCAGTACATCATCGATGATGAGGAAACGCTTCAGGTAAGCAGGTTTGAATGTGCATACAGGGCAACCCGCAGAGAGGAAATAACAAGGCTCCTTTATGCGCATGGATGCCGTGACGTGCGCTGGGAACTGCCCGGAGAAACGGGCTTTTATCAGCCTATCGTGACTGCAAGGACGTGACGGGCCGGGCAGCTGCTGCCGGCTGTAGACGCGGCAGGGGGAAAAACGTAAGCTTGGGGCGGGGCAGCGTGTGCTGCAAAGCGCCTGCCAGCCCCGAAGCCAGGAATATGTAATTCAGGAAAACATTGCTTCACAATATGATACGTATCGCATCTGGCACACAGCAGCACGTGAAGAAGCGAAGTTCTTACGTGAACTCTTTAAACGTACTGGATTTGGCCTTGCATGCTGTGCTGTGCAGGGCGGAATTGGGGAGGAACATGACGGAAAAGGAAAAGATGCAGTGCCGGATGCTGTATGATGCCAATAATGATCCTGAGCTTTTGCGGGAACGCAATATTGCAAAGGACCTCTGCCATGCATACAACCAGCTGCGCCCGACTGATGGGGAAAGCCAGCGGCGGCTCATCAGGCGGCTGCTTGGAAAGACAGGGGGAGCCTTTTGCATTACCGCCCCGTTTTGGTGCGATTACGGCTATAACATAGAAATAGGCGAGAACTTTTTCTGCAATCACAACACCGTCATTCTGGATTGTGCAAAGGTTGTTTTTGGCGGCAATGTGTTCATAGGCCCCGGCTGCGGCTTCTATACGGCAGGGCATCCTATTGATTATGAAAGGCGAAACCGCGGGCTGGAGTACGCCTATCCGATTACAGTTGGCGATAACGTATGGATTGGCGGCGGCGTTCATGTCATGCCCGGCGTTTCGATAGGAAGCAATGTGGTCATCGGGGGCGGCAGCGTTATTGTTAAGGATATTCCGGACAACTCCGTCGCTGTTGGCAATCCATGCAGGGTTATCCGCAAAATCACCGATGAGGACCGGAAGACGTGCTGGGACCGGTAACTGCCGATGAGCCGGCGTTTATGCTGCACCCGCTTTTTTATTTTTTTCAAAAAGACAGCCAGGGATCATGGAAACTGGTCCATGTGCATTATTCCAGGATGTGAATCAAACTTGGGATAACAGGCCCTTTACTAAGCGCAGGAGCTTTACACTATGAAAAAACGCAGGATACGTTCGCTTACCGTTTCGGAAATCGGCATGGGCTGCATGGGCTTTTCCCACGGCTATGGGGAAATCCCGGATGAAACCTACAGCATTGAGGCCATCCGCATGGCCTATGACTATGGCTGCACATTTTTTGACACGGCAGAAGTGTACAGCCCCCTTTTTTCAGGGCTGGGGCATAATGAGCGGATTCTTGGCAAGGCGCTTAAGGACGTGCGCAGCAAGGTTGTGATCGCCACAAAAATCACCCTGAAGACGGATGAAGTACGGGCGCAGGGTCTTGATGCCGTTCTCCTTTCGCACCTTAGGGCTTCGCTGGAACGCCTGCTGACGGATTACGCCGACCTGTATTATTTGCACCGCCTGAACCTGGATATCCCTGTTGAAGACGTTGCCGGTGCCATGGGCCGCCTTATCCAAAAGGGGCTTGTCCGCGAATGGGGGCTTTCGCAGGTCGGCGTGGAAACCATTGCAAAGGCGCAGGCAGCAGCGCCTGTCGGCGCTGTGCAGAACATCTATTCCATGGTTGAGCGTAGCTGCGAAGAGGACGTGATCCCCTTCTGCGCAGCGCATGGCATCAGCCTGGTGCCGTTTTCACCCATTGCCAGCGGTTTCCTTTCCGGCAAGGTCACCGCTGAAACAGATTTTTCGCACGCGGACGATGTGCGGAAGTTCGTGCCGCAGCTTTCGGCGGAAAACATCAGGGCCAACCAGCCGCTGCTTGATGTGCTGGCCAGATTTGCTGCACGGAAAAACGCGACCATGGCCCAGATATCCCTGGCCTGGATGCTGCATAAGCACCAGAACGTCATCCCCATACCCGGCTCGAAGAACCA
>JAGADT010000078.1 GCA_017613475.1 Desulfovibrionaceae bacterium
ATTGAGAAAAAGCAGATGAAGGCATGGCTGGACAGGGCCGCTGAAGAGAAGCTCGTTGAAAAGACAAGGCGCCCTGTCCGCTACAAAAAGTCCATCCAGGGGCGGCTGTGCTGAGATACTGCCCTGTGCCGGCAGAAGGTGCGTGATTGCCCGCAGGGCGGCCTGCTTTTGGGCCCCGCAAAGGAGGGATATATGCATTTTACATGGGAAGATGGGTTCACCATCCGCGTCACGCGGGAAAAGGACGCCGTCCTGATTTCAGCAAACAAGGCCGGGCTGCGCTCCCTGGCAAACCACCTTCTGACCCTGGCGGAAGAAACGCCGCCCGGCCACTTTCATCTTGACGAATACAACAGCCTTGAGGACAATTCCACGGAATTGATTGTTGAATTGATTGAATGATTGCCCCATGCGGCCGGCAGCGTTTCCATGCGGGGAACATGCCTGGAATAGAGGTGGAAGATGCATGCAGATATTCTTGTTGCGCTGGTAGGGAAAGTCAGGCTCAGGCCCGATGAGGCCACGGGCTTCCTTAATGCCTTTGCGTCTGTGCTCCGCGGGGAGCTTGCAGAAGGCCGGGACATGGCCGTTTTTGGCCTGGGCTCGTTTAAGATCGTGGAAACGGCGGAACGGAAGGGGGTCAATCCCCGCACAGGCGGGCCCATTGTGATCCCGGCGGGCAAAAAGGTCCGCTTTGTGCCTTCCAGGTCCCTGCGGGACGCCGTGAACCGGGGCCAGGCTGCCGGAGATTTTTAGGGCTGTTTTGTCCGCCGGAAAGCCTTACTGCCCGGCGGGGTGTTTTTTCACCAAAAGAACAGGAGGGCGCAATGGATGCGGTGAAGAGCAGGGCAAGGGGCTGCATGCTGGGCCAGCTTTGCGGCGATGCGTTGGGCGCGCAGGTGGAATTTAAGAGCGCGGCAGAAATTCGGAGGCGCTTCCCGGAAGGCGTTACTGTGATGGCCGCAAGCCCTGTCTGGAACACGCTGCCCGGGCAGATTACGGATGACAGCGAAATGGCCCTGGCCCTGACCCGCGCCCTGGATGGGAAAGGGATGTATGACGGGCACCTGGTGCATGAGGCCTACGTGGCGTGGCTGAACTCCCATCCCTTTGACTGCGGCAACACCATTTATGGCTCGCTCATGGGCCATCCCAACCCGAAGAGCCAGGCCAACGGCGCCCTCATGCGCGTAAGCCCCCTGGGCATATGGGGAGCGAGGAAGAGCCGGCAGGCCTTGCTGGATGCCGCGGCCAAAGACGCCGCGCTGACCCACGTGCACCCCGTCTGCCAGCAGGCCAACCAAATCTTTGCCGCGCTGATTGCCGAGGCCATTGCCACGCAGAAAACCGGCGCGGAGCTGTACGCCGGCCTTTGCCAGCATCCCGAAAAATACAGCAGCGGTCCCCTGCTGCCGGAGATTGAGGCCGTTATTGAGAAGGCGGCCTCTGAAAAGCCTGTGTTGGACAAGGAGAACAAGGGCTGGGTGCTTTTAGCCTTCCAGAACGCGCTCTACCAGATGCTTCATGCCAGGTCTTTCATGGATGCCGTGGTCGATAGCGTCATGGGCGGCGGCGATACCGATACTAATGCCGCCATTTGCGGCGCGCTTATGGGCGCGGTCTGCGGAGAGGAAGCCATTCCCGTTCAGTGGAAGGAAACGGTGCTTGGCTGTACGCCGGATAAAGCGCATGGCGCAGAACACCCGCGGCCCAAATGCTATTGGCCGGCTGATGCGCTGGAGCTGGCGGAACGCCTGCTTAAAGGTCCTGAGGCATAGGCGGCACTGCCCCGGGGCAATGCCCCTTTTGCTCACGCTGCGTGAGGCGGAGGCTTTTGCCGGGGGCGCTGACGCCGGGGGACCGTTCTCATGCAGCGCATACGGTAAGGCCCTGCCCGCGTTCATGGAGGCAGGCAGAGCCTTTACGCTTTGGATTCCCACAGGCCCGCCCTCGCAAAACGTCAGCATCCGGTCGTTACAATGCCCTGTTTCAATGCGCGTGTAACGTGTGCTGAGCATAACGGTATCGGCCTGGCCGTATGCGCCGGCTCCGCGGCGCGCAGTAGTGCTGCAGAGCAGCATTTCCCGTGCTTGCCCCCGCGGGAAGGGGTGATGCCCGCCCGTTTTGCTACGCCAAAGCGTTTAGAGAAGCTCTGTCAGCCAGTTCCGCTGCTGGATGCGCGCGTCAAGCTGGCGGAGGCTTTGGGCCAGCTTGTCCAGTTCCCTGCGCTTTTCAGCAACGGGCACGGTGCTCAGGATGCGTATTTCAGAGCGCGCGGCGCGGGAGGCCACGTCGCTCGCTTCATCAAGGAATTCGCGCAGCGCGTCAGTTTTTGTCCGCAGGCAGTCGCGCCTGGCAATAAGTGCCGTGAGCGTGCTGCCTTCATCAAGGGTTTCCGCGTTGGTCTTGTTGATGCGGGCGATGAGTTCTTCAAGCCGGGAAATAAGGCTGTCCAGCTCGTGCAGCAGGTCCTTGGGGTCTTCAGCTGGCTTTTCGCCTTCCTGCACCCTGGCGTTCAGGCGCAGGCGCCGCCTGACCTGGGCAAGGCGCGCCTGAATGTCGGCGCGCTCCTGCAGCGCTTCAGCAAGTTTCATGGCAGTCCTCCTGATTTCAGCCATGCTATCTGCGTGAAAAAGCACTGTCAAGCTGAGCTGCCACCGGCACTTTTTATGAGGTTCAGGTCCGTGAAGGCCTTTGCGCGGCATCGCCGTTTTCATGAGTTTCAAATCCGCAGAGGTCTTTGCCCGGGCAATTGAATAAAGGCGCCGCGCTGCCAGCAGTTGCCTATCCTGGGCGTAACGGTTTGGCAGGGCGGCAAAGTTCAGGCTGCATGCGTGAGGCTGCGATGAAAAAGGGCATTTTCGGG
>JAGADT010000079.1 GCA_017613475.1 Desulfovibrionaceae bacterium
GAGCGCCTGGGCGGGGGAGAACATGCCGGCAGCCAGGACCCGCAGGAGACCCTTTTGCAGGATCAGCCAGGCCAGGCATCGCCTGGCGAGGCATCATCTGAGCAGGCATCGCCTGAGCAGGCAATATCTGACGATGCATCGTCTGGCCAGCCGCAGGGCGGAGAGGGCGCCGCTGCCGCTGCAGCCGCCGGCACTGCCGCTGCCATCGCCGCGGCGTATGCTGCTGGCACGGCTGACAGCACTGCTGATGTCCCTGCCGCCGGCGATGCCGCAGAACAGCCTGATTTAGGCCAGGCTGAGGCGGAAAAGCCCCGGATCAGCCTTGAAAAGGCTGAGCCTGCCGATCAGCCCCAGCCTGAACCCGCAGGCGAACCTGAAGCGGGCCAGCCCGCGGACGCGTCCGCCCCTGACGCCGCGCTTCCGGACGCGGAAGCCGAGGGCGGCCAGCCCCAGCCTGAACAGCCTCAGCCTGAACAGGCCCAGCCTGAAGCTGAAAAACCTGCCGCGGCTTCGGACGGGCAGGCGGAGGATAAGGAGGAGTAAGGCGCAGCCCGGCGCGCCGTGCAAGATCGTCAGGAGAAGCCGTGCCGGCACGCATCAACGTGCCCCGGCGTTTTATAGAACAGCGAACGAACCCCCTGTTGTGCTGCGGGCAGGCTTGCCTTGCCCGCGCCCCAATCAGGCAGAACAGCCACCCGCAAACCATAAGGAGGGCTTTATGAAGCTCCTCTCCCCCTTTGTCTTAGGTTCGCACCAGCTTCGCAACAGGGTTGTCTTTTTGCCGTTTTACACGGCCTATGCCGAAAAAGACGGTTCCGTTTCCCCGCTCATGCTGGCGCATTATTCGCGCATGGCCGCCGCGGGTCCCGGGCTTGTGGTGGTGGAAGCCTCCGCCATCAGCCCCCGGGCCGCTTCCATCCGCTGCCTTTATGTGAACCACAGCACCCTTCCCGGCCTTAAAAAGCTGGCCTCGGCCATCAAGCAGCAGGGCAGCCGCGCCGTGCTGCAGCTTGTGCACACCGGGCGCTTTAACCCGGCGGACCCTGCCGGGCCTTCCCCCGTGCCTGTTTTTGGCCGCCAGCCCGTGCGCGAAATGGATGCGAAGGAGCTCAAGGGCATTGCCAACGATTTTGCCCAGGCCGCCCTCATAGCCAAGGAAGCCGGCTTTGACGGCGCGGAGCTCCACGGCGCGCAGGGCTACCTTTTGGCATCCTTCCTGTCGCCGCGCACCAACCTCAGGAATGATGAGTACGGCGGCACGCTGGAAAAGCGCATGGCCTTCCCCCTGCAGGTGGCAAAGGCTGTGCGCCAGGCTGTTGGCGGCTGGCCCATCGGCTACCGCTTTATCGCCCGCGAGTACATCGAAAACGCGCTTTCCGTTAAGGAAACCCAGGTGTTTACCGCAAGGCTGGCCGAGGTGCTCAAGCCCAGCTACCTTTCCGTTGCCGCAGGCACCTACGAGTGCTGGGCGCAGGTCTTCCCCAAGGATTTCAAGCCGCGGGAAATGTATATGGCCCCCGAGGCCGAAGCCATAAAAAAGGCCGTGCCCCAGGTGCCGGTGATTGCCGCAGGGCACATGCAGTCCCCCGCTGACTGCGAGGCCCTGCTTGAGCGCGGCGGGGCGGATATGATTGGCCTGGCCCGCGTGCTCTTTGCCGATACGGATTGGATCCGCAAGGCCGAGGGCGAAGTGAAAGAGCCCATCCGGCCCTGCGTGCAGTGCGGCAACTGCATGAGGCAGATCGCCTCGGCCAAGCCCGCGTTCTGCGCCAAATGGAGCGTGGAAGAGCGCAGGCAGCGCCTCAACCCGCCGTCCATATCGTTATAAGGCGGTTTCAGCCGGCGTTTTATGCAGCCTGCGGGGTTTTCCCATAAAACGCCGGAGGCTAGGCTCAGGAATCTCCGCGGCGAGGACCTTATGAAGCTCCTTTCTCCCTTTGCAATGGGCTTAGGCACGCTCCGCAACAGGGTAGCCTATTTGCCATTTCCCACGGCCTATGCCGAAAAAGACGGTTCCGTTTCCCCGCTCATGCTGGTGCACTATTTGCGTATGGCCGCGGCGGGGCCGGGGCTTGTGGTAGTGGAAGGTTCCGGCATCAACCCCCGGGCATGCGCCCACCGCTGCCTGCATGTGAACCGCCGGACCCTGCCCGGGTTTGCAAGGCTGGCTTCCGCCATCAAGAGCACTGGCTGCCGCGTCATGCTGCAGCTTGTGCACGCGGGGCGCTTTAACTATATGAATCGCGTCGGGCCATCCCCCGTGCCTTTATTTGGCCGGCTGCCCGTGCGCGAAATGGCTGTGAATGAGCTTAAGGGCATTGCCAATGATTTCGCCCAGGCCGCCCTCATAGCCAAGGAGGCGGGCTTTGACGGCGTGGAGCTCCACGGCGAGCTGGGCTGCCTTTTGGCTTCCTTCCTTTCTCCGCGCACGAATGTGCGGGAGGATGAATACGGCGGCACGCCTGAAAGGCGCATGGCTTTTCCCCTGGAAGTGGCGGCGGCCGTGCGCGGGGCCGTGGGCGACTGGCCTGTCGGCTACCGCCTC
>JAGADT010000080.1 GCA_017613475.1 Desulfovibrionaceae bacterium
GACAGCAGCCGTTGGCGAAGGCGCTGAGGCGTCCCAACATTTTGCCTTCATACGCCTGGCGGCGCGGCAGCCTGCCGTGGGCAGGCGCTGCCAGGCGTGCCCGGCGCCGTCAAAATACAGGGAGGCAAAAAATTTTATTTTGAAAACATATTGAAATTAAAAGCGAAATATTCAATGCTGTGGTCAGCACGCAGGAATGAGGATTTTCAAAAAAAATTTTTTGCGCTATGACGGGCAGACATTTTGAAAGGTAAAGGCTTGTCAGCCCGTTCCGCATGGGGAACGCGGGCGCTGTTTTTTTGCGCCGTGCGTTCTTCCCGGCTCCTGCCCCGGCCGCTCAGGCGGCGCAGTGGGCGCGGGAATGGCGGGGTTCAGCGTGGCCTGAACGGGTGTTCTTTCCGGCGCTGCCGGCCGGAACTGCGTGCATTCGCAGCCTCAAGAGAAGGAAGAATGGGGATACGATGTCGGTAAAACTCATCATTCAGCTTCTTGGCGGCATTGGTATTTTTCTGTATTCCATACGCCTGATCAGCTCCTCCCTCCAGCTTGTGGCGGGTGACAAGCTCAGGCGGCTGATCGGCGCGCTGACGCGCACGCCGGTGCTTGGCGTGATGGTCGGCGCCCTGGCCACCATCCTGATCCAGAGCAGCGCGGCGGTCACCGTCATGACGGTGAGCTTTGTGGACGCGGGGTTCATGTCGCTCAGGCAGGCCATCAGCGTGATCCTCGGCGCCAACGTGGGCACCACTATCACCGGCCAGATCCTGGCCATTAAAATCAAGGACTACGTTTACCTTTTCATCCTTCTGGGCGTCCTGATGTCGTTTTTCTGCAAAACGGCGAAGCGGCGCAACCTTGGCAACGCCTTTATCGGCATAGGCCTGCTTTTTGTGGGCATGCAGACCATGGAAGGCTCGACGGTGTTCCTCCGGGATCAGCGCGAGCTTTTTTTAATGTTCAGCAAGATGCCCTGGCTGGGGGTGCTGGCCGGGGCTGCCGTGACCATCATGATCCAGTCCAGCGCCGCCACTGTGGGCCTTGTCATGGCGCTGGGCACGCAGGGCGTCCTGCCGCTTGAATCCGCTATCCCCATAGTCCTGGGCGACAATATCGGCACCACAATCACCGCCATTTTCGCCTCCATCGGCGCCAAAAGGGCCGCCAAGCAGGCCTGCGCCGCGCATGTGCTCTTTAATGTAATCGGCGTGCTGGTTTTTCTTCCGCTCATGCCCCTGTACATCGATTTCATCCGCAGCACGTCCGACAGCATCAGCCACCAGATCGCGAACACGCACAGCCTGTTCAACGTGTGCAACATGCTGCTCTTCCTGATGCTGATCACGCCGTATACAAATCTGATCCGGCGCATCATCCCTGACGGCGAGCCTGAGGTTCCGGCTGAAAAGCAGTACCTTGATCCCAAGCTGATCGCGGTGACGCCCGTGATGGCCGTGGAGGCGGTAGGCAAGCAGTGCGCGCACATGGGCGAGCTTGTATGCCAGCAGATCGACGAGCTGGAACTGCTCTTCTTTAAGGATGACGAGAGCCGTCGGAAGGTCGTAAGGGATTACGAGAACCGCATTGACGCCATGCACAAGGCCATTGACGCCTATGCGGATGACATTGTGGCGGCCCGCGTCCCGCAGGGTGCTTCCAGGCATCTGCATGCCCTTATGATGTCCACCAGCGATATGGAGCGCATTGGCGACATCTGCATCAAGCTTATTGAGTACTATGATGAGCGCAAGTCCCGCAGGCACGATTTTTCCCCTGTTGCCATGCATGAGCTGGAAGGGATGTACCAGATGGTTAAGCGCTGCGTGGCCCGCGCGGTGCAGAGCCTTTCCGGCGGGGGAGAGGATATGCTGCAGGAAGAGGAGCGCGAAGTGGACGCGCTGCGCGCCGAGCAGTTCAGGCTGCGCCGCCGGCACATGGAGCGGCTTGCTTCCGGAGCCTGCAACGCGGCGACCGGGCTTATTTTTATAGAAGTCATTGCTTCGCTGGAGAACATGGGCTACCGCTCGCGCAAGATTGTCCGCAGCATGCTGCTTTCTGAGGAAGAAGACGAGTTTCCCGTCCTGGAAGGCGGAATTGAAAAGAATTGACAATTGCGGTGAGCAATGAAATGCTGGCTCAGCGCTGTTTTCTGTATGGAAACAGCCTGTTCTGCGTTTTCCCATACGGCGTGCAGAACGAAAACATCCTGCAAGATGCGAGGAATTGCTGACATGAAACGATTTGTCTGCCTGGCTGCGCTGCTTCTGCTGCTTCAGGGCTGCGCCGACATGAATTTTTCCAATCCCTTTGAACAGAAGCCTGCCGAGACCAGCGTAAACGATGTCTTTTACGACGAATTTCCTGATGTTCCTTTCCCCGCGGACATGCAGGTGGACCGCAAGAAATCCATGGTCGTTGCCACGCCTGACGGCATAAAGATCGGCGTTCTTACGGCAGAGGGCAGGGTAGACAAGCTTTCGCTGACCACCGCCACCATCCACAACATGCAGAAGAAGGGCTGGACACTGCGCGGCATGGTCCACGGCTCCCGCTCCATGCAGGTTTTTGAAAAGGAAGGGCGCTATGCGGTCTGCTGCTTCTATGAGCAGGTGTTGAGCTCTGTCATGGAAGTCTGGGTTGTAACCCGCATAGCTGACGGCGTCATCAGCACGCCGAATTACCAGTCCTCCTCTGATGAGTCTTCCTCTGCGCCGCTGCCCGCGTCGTCCTCCTCTTCTTCCGGCAGCTCCAGATCCCTGCAGCAGTAAATGGATACGCATCTCGCCTTTCACTTTGCGCCTGAAGACTGCGCCGCCGGGGAAACCAAGGCTGCGCCGCGCCTGCATTTGGGCGTGTGCGGCTCCATTGCGGCGTACCGCGCGCTGGATTTGGTGCGGCAGTGGCAGGATGCCGGCTTTGGCGTGAGCGTAACGCTTACGCCTGCGTCCATGGATTTTGTGGGGGCCCTGTCTTTTGAGGCGCTTGGGGCTTCGCCTGTTTATACCGCGATGAGCGGTGATGCGCGGGTTTCCACGCCTTTTCCCCATCTTGAGCCAGGGCAGAATGCGTGCGCGATGATTATTGCGCCGGCCTCGGCGGCGACCATCTCGCGGCTGGCCCAGGGCGCGGCCGATGCCCTTTTGGCCTGCCAGGCCCTTGCCTTCCGCGGGCCGCTGGTGCTTGCTCCGGCCATGAACCCCGCCATGTGGGAGCACCCTGCCGTGCAGGCGAATGTTGCGCGGCTTTGTTCCCGGGGCTGCACGCTGGTGCCGCCAGGCCTGGGGCGGACTGCCTGCGGCGAGCTGGGGCGGGGACGCATGGCCGACCTGCGCCTGGTGTACCTTGCCGGGCTTCGCGCTGCTCTGCCCAAGGACCTTGCCGGCGTTAAGGCGCTTGTGACATTGGGGCCGACCCGTGAGCAGTGGGACGGCGTGCGTTTTTGGACAAACGCCTCAACAGGCGTCATGGGTGCTTCGCTGGCCCTGGCCCTCTGGCTGCGCGGGGCGGAGGTTCATGCCGTCTGCGGCCCGGGAACGCCCTGGCTGCCCGCTGCTGAGGACATGCCCGATGCGCCGCTTTACCGCTACAGCGTGACTTCCGCGCGGGAGATGTTTGCCGCGGCGTCTGATTTGTGGCCGGAAATGGATGCCGGTCTTTTTACGGCGGCTGTGGCTGATTATTCTCCCGTGCCGAACGGGCCTGAAAAGTTCAAGAAAAGCGATGCGCCGGATGGCTTTGACCTGCATTTTGCGCCCAACCCGGATATCCTGAAAACGCTGGCTGCCTCCAGGCGTCAGGTCAGGCCGCAAAAGGTCATGGGCTTTGCTGCGGAATCCGGCAACCTTCAGGATGCTGTCCGCGGCAAGCTGTATGCCAAGCAGGCAGATATGCTGGTGGGCAACCTGCTGAGCGATGGCTTTGCCACCTCCAGTGACAGGGTCTTTGTTGCCGACAGGATGGGCAGGGAAGAATCGTGGCCGCAGCTGCCAAAGCCTTCCATTGCCTGGAGGCTTGTTTCGTGGCTGGCTTCTCTTTAGGCATCCATCGCCTTTTGCTGCCCTGGAAAAGCGCCGGGGTGGACTATCTCTTGTGCAGCGCGGAGCTTCTTGCCGCGCTGCGCGCGCCCCGCTCTTCTGGAAATGCCAGCGGCAGTGCCGCCGGCAATGTTGCCGGCCCGCAGGTTTCGCGGGCGCCCGACCCTTCTGCCTTTGCCCAAAGGGCTTCCGGCCCCATTCCCGCCCGTCCCGCAGCCCCTGCGCCTTCTGCCGGGGCAGGCAGCGCTTCTGCGCAGGCAGCGCAGGTGCGCCGGGTTTCTTCCGCAGCCGTTTCTCCCCCATCCGTTCCTGCGGACTGGCTGGCGCTCCGTGCAAAGAAAACGCCGCCGCATCCCCGCCTGGTTTGGACCTATCCTGAACTTGCCGAGGATATGAGCGGCCGCGGCAGCGCGGAAAGGAGCCGGCTCTGGCAGCGGCTTATTGCGGATTTGGGACTGCCGAGGGGGAGCAATGCCTTCTGGCCTTTGGCCCCCCTTACCGGGCAGCCTTCCTCTCCGGCGCGCTGTGATCCCGCTTTCTTTTTTTTCGGCATCAGTGATATGCGCCCGCAGACGGTGCTTTTTTTCTGCAGCGCGCTGCCGGGAGCGCTTAACCTGCCGCCGCTTTCCTTTTTTCAGCCGGTGATTGTGAACGGCGTGCAGTATGTCCTGCTCCACGAACCTGCCCGGATTGCGGAGGATCTGCGCACCTCATCCAGCCGTTACCAGCGGCTTGTGAGCTTTTTGAAAAGCCTGAGCGGATGATTTTTGTGCGCTCTGAAGCAGCTTTGCCAGGAAAGGCTGTTTTTTCGGCGCGCCGACGGATTGGGAAAAGAAAGGTTTTTCGCTGCTGCAGAATTTTTTCAAAAATTCTCTGCGCAGGGCTGAAAAACCTTTCTTTTTGGGGCGCGGACTGCTTTTGGCAGTGTTTTAATAAAAAATTCTTTACCTCCTCCTGAGTTACCGTAAAAATTTGTACTGCGGACCGTAAGACTTCAAAAAATCATTATTTATTAAGTAGTTACAATAAGGCGCGGGGTCCTTCGCTGAAAAAGGGCATTTCCTTTTGCCGGGGGAAAGCCCGGCAGGAGACTTCTTCACAAAACAC
>JAGADT010000081.1 GCA_017613475.1 Desulfovibrionaceae bacterium
AGCACGCGCTCCACGTTGCCGTCCACGCAGGGCACAGGGGTGTTGAAGGCGGTGCTGGCTATGGCGCCGGCCGTATAGGGGCCGATGCCGGGCAGGGCGAGGATCTCTTTGAATGCATGGGGGAAAACGCCCTTGTGCCGCTCCATAATGGCCCTGGCCGCCGCCTTGATGTAGCGGGCCCTACGGTAGTAGCCAAGCCCTTCCCAGGCCTTGAGCAGCTCGTCGTCGCCTGCCGCGGCCACGGAGGCGATATCCGGAAACGTCTCCATCCAGTGCCTGAAGTAGGCGACGCCGCGCTCCATCTGCGTCTGCTGGAGCATCATTTCCGCAATCCAGGTGGCATAGGGGGAGTAGTCGGCGCGCCAGGGCAGGGGGCGCCTGTTTGCGGCAAACCAGTCAAGGAGCGTTTTTTGGAAAAGCGGGAATCGGGAGTCGTTGTCCATGCCGGAAATCCTTCTGCGCCTTTTGGGGCGGCAAAAGCATAGCGCGCTGCCGAAGCATGCGCAAATCATTTGACCTTGGAAGAAATCAAACGTAGGGTAGCGTCCGTTTTTACGCAATTATTCTGAATGCAAGAAGAGGTGCTTTCATGTCCCTGCTCAAACTTGGCCTTCCGAAGGGGTCTCTTGAGGAGCCGACCATTGATCTGTTTGCCCGCGCCGGATGGAAAGTCCGCCGCCATCCCCGCAATTATTTCCCGGATATTGACGATCCGGAAATTACGGCCCGCCTCTGCCGCGTCCAGGAAATCCCCCTGTACGTGCAGGATGGCGTGATGGACGCCGGGCTTTCGGGAAAGGACTGGGTCGCGGAAACCGGGGCGGATGTGCATGTGGTTTCCGACCTCTGCTATTCCCGCGCCACGTCCCGGCCGGCCCGCTGGGTCCTGGCTGTTGCCGGGGATTCCCCCTACCAGAAGCCGGAAGACCTGCGCGGCAAGCGCATCGCCACGGAACTCATGGGCGTCACCCGCGCCTATTTTGACAAGCTGGGCATCCCGGTGACCATTTCCCACTCCTGGGGCGCGACGGAAGCCAAGGTTGTGGAAGGGCTTGCGGACGCGATTATGGAAGTGACCGAAACGGAAACCACCATCCGCGCGCACAACCTGCGCATCATCGCCGAAGTGTTCTCCACCAACACCGTGTTCATCGCCAACAAGGCGGCGTGGAACGACCCTGAAAAGCGGCGCAAGATCGAGCAGATCGACCTGCTCCTCCAGGGCGCGCTGCGGGCCGAGGAGCTGGTCTGCCTCAAGCTCAACGCGCCGGCCAGCCAGCTTGACGCCATCCTGGACCTTTTGCCCGCCCTGAATTCGCCCACGGTCTCCCCCCTGCGGAATGCCTCCTGGTATTCGGTGGAAACCGTGGTGAATGTGCGCCTTGTGCGCGACCTGATCCCCAGCCTGCGGAATGCCGGAGCCGAAGGCATCCTGGAATACGCGCTGAACAAGGTCATTTAGCCGTTTAGCCGGCAAAAAGGCTTTGCGCGGGGTGCCCGGAAGGGCATCCCGTTTTTTTCTTTCCGGGGACAGGCGGATTTTGTAGTTGGCAAGTCGTGGGGTTGTATGCTAACCGTCAAAAGTTAAAACCATGCAGGCTCGCTTTGCCTTTGCGCCGCCCTGTGGGCGTAAGGGGGGCAGGGCCGCGGATTTTAGGCGTGAAAGAATACAGAGACTACTATTTCCTCAAGGCCAAGCGCGAGAACTATCCCGCGCGCTCGGTGTATAAGCTGAAGGAAATCGACGCGAAGTTCAGGGTGTTTAAGCCCGGCATGAAAGTGCTGGACCTTGGCGCCGCGCCGGGCTCCTGGTCTTTGGGCGCGGCTGAGCGGGTCGGGGCGTCAGGCTGCGTGCTTGGCTGCGATATCCAGGCCACGTCAACGGTCTTTCCCCCCCAGGTCACCTTCTGCCAGGAAAACGTGTTTGAGCGTTCCGCCTCCTTTGAGGCCCTGCTGGCGGAAACGGGGCCCTTTGACGTGGTGATGAGCGACATGGCGCCCCAGACCACGGGGACGAAGTTTACCGACCAGGCGCGCTCCCTGGAGCTGTGCCTGGAGGCGTTTGCCGTGGCCCAGGCGCACCTTGCGCCGGGCGGCACCTTCATCGTCAAGATTTTTTATGGCCCGGATGTCATGGAGCTGCTTGCTCCCATGCGCCGGGCCTTCGCCCGCGTAACCGCCTTCAAGCCGAAGAGTTCGCGGTCGGAAAGCAAGGAAACGTTTTATATTGGGCTTGGCTTCAAGAAGCCAAAAGAAGAAAGCAACACAACTGTATAAGGAGGACGTATGTCCGGGCACAGCAAATGGGCCAACATCCAGCATAGGAAAGGCCGTCAGGACGCAAAGCGGGGCAAGGAATTCACCAAGGCCGCCAAGGAGATCATCATCGCTGCCAAGGGCGGCGGGGACCCTGCCGGCAACTCCCGCCTGCGCGCCGCCATTGCCGCAGCCAAGGCCATTAACCTCCCCAAGGATAAGATCGAGGCGGCCATCCGCAAGGGCACCGGCCAGGAAGCCGGCGGCGATTTGACCGAAATCATGTACGAAGGGCACGCGCCCGGCGGCATCGCCGTTATTGTGGAGACGGCAACGGACAACCGCAACCGCACCGTGGCTGAAATCCGCCATATCATGACCAAGGCCGGCGGCTCCATGAGCGAGGCCGGCAGCGTGGCCTGGATGTTTGAGCGCAAGGGCGTCATCACCTTTGATAAGGAAAAGTACACGGAAGAGGCGCTGATGGAAGCGGCTCTTGAAGCCGGCGCGGACGACCTCCACGATGAGGGCGACGTGTGGGAAATCAACACCTCCATGGCTGACTTCGCCGCCGTGCGCGACGCCTTTGAAGCCGCGGGCCTTGAAATGGCCTCCGCAGAGCTCGCCATGGTGCCGCAGAACATGATCGAGGTTGATGCGGAAGTCGGCGCCAAGGTCCTGCGCTTCATCGACGCGCTGGAAGACAACGACGACGTGCAGAACGTCTACACCAACGCGGACCTGCCGGACGAACTGCTGGATATGTAATGGCTTCGCTCACGGTCATCGGCATTGACCCGGGCTCCCGCAATACGGGCTGGGGCGTTGTGCGGGAGCAGTCGGGCGTGCTTGAGCTCATTGACTGCGGCGTGATACGCCCGCCCGCGAAAGCGGCGTTTTCCACCCGCCTGGCTGCCATTTTCCATGCCCTGCGGGAGGCTATCAGCCGCTGCCAGCCGGAAGAAGCGGCCATAGAGCAGGCTTTCCAGGGCATCAACGCCGCAACGGCGCTGAAGCTTGGGCAGGCCAGGGGCGTTGCCTGCGCGGCGTGCGCCTCCTTTGACCTTACGGTGAGCGATTACCCCCCCAGCGCCGTCAAAAAGGCGCTGGTGGGCGTGGGCGGCGCGGAAAAGGAGCAGGTGGCTTTTATGGTCGGGCGGCTGCTCAACCATAGGACGGACGACTGGGCGCTTGACACCTCAGATGCGCTGGCCGTTGCCATCTGCCACCTGACGATGAGGCGTTTTTCAAGCCGCATTGCGGGCGCGTAAATTCCGCCGCAGCCCTGCGGACAGCATTTTAACCCTGTTTTCCTGCGGGGCGGGAGATAGCTCCCTCCCCGCTGCTTGTAATGGAGGCGGCCATGGTCTTGAGCATCGGCATTGTGGGGCTGCCCAACGTGGGCAAATCGACCCTGTTCAACGCGCTGACGCGGGCGCAGAACGCGCAGGCGGCAAACTACCCGTTCTGCACCATCGAGCCCAACAAGGCTACCGTTCCCGTGCCGGACGACAGGCTTGCGCAGCTGGATGCCATTGTGAAGCCGAGGAAGAGCGTGCAGGCAACCGTGGATTTTATTGACATCGCGGGGCTTGTCCGCGGCGCCAGCAAGGGCGAGGGGCTGGGCAACCAGTTCCTTGGCAATATCCGCGAATGCGCGGCCGTGCTGGAAGTTGTCCGCTGCTTTGAAGACGGCAACATCACGCATGTGGACGGCTCCGTTGATCCCGTCCGCGATGTGGAGACCATTGAAACGGAGCTGCTCCTGGCCGATATCCAGAGCGTGACCAGGCGCCTGGAGAAGTTCAGGAAACTCAGGGGCGACAAGGAGGCGCAGGCCGCAGCCCAGGAAACGGAAAAGCTCCTGGAGCATTTGAACGGCGGCAAGCCGGCCTCAGCCTTTGAACTCCCTGAAAACGAGCTTTTTGCCGCTGCCTGGCACGAAATGGGGCTCCTGACCGCCAAAAAGACCATTTACTGCGCCAATGTTGATGAAGACGCCCTGTCTGCCGGCAACGAGCATGTGCGCCGCCTGCAGGAGCTGGCCGCCGGAAGGGGCGCGGAATGCGTGGTCATTTGCGCCCGCCTGGAAGAGGAGCTGCAGGGCCTTTCTGACCAGGAGCAGCTTGAGATGCTGGAAAGCTACGGCATCAGCGAGAGCGGGCTGGTGCAGGTCATCCGGCATGGCTACCGGGCG
>JAGADT010000082.1 GCA_017613475.1 Desulfovibrionaceae bacterium
ATATTCTGCTCGCAGGGCTCGATATGCGTAACAACGCTTGCGGCAAGCTTTTCGTGCATTTCGTTTTCAAAGCGGTCCACACGCCGGTGGGCTTCTTCAAGCGTCATGTCCGGCGGAGTTTCCACATGCAGGAAAATGATCAGCGAGCCGTCGTTTTTTTGCCTGGAGAGCGTAACATTATGGATGGCAAGGGCATAGGCCGCCGCCATGGCCTGCGTGGCGGCCAGGACGCCGACGCCGCTGTTTTTTGCGGGCTCAATGTGCACGGTCACGTCGGCTCCGGGCACAATGCCGCAAATCACGGCTTCAATCTGGTCGCTTAAGGCGTGGGCTGCCTCAACCGGCAGGACAGCCGGAGTTTCGGCGGTGAGGTCCACAAAGGCCTTGGCCCCGCTTTCCCTGACGCGCAGCCTGTGGATGGCGCATCCCGGGAGGCGCTCAGCAAGGGCTTTTTCCAGCTTTTCCGTCTGGGCAAGCCCGCCGCCGTCCAGAAGCGCGTTCACGGCCTTGTTGGAAAGCTTGAGCCCCACAAAAATCACAATGGCGGAAACCACAAGGGCTGCCGCGGCATCGCCCATGCGCAGGCAGTGGATGAGCGTGGTCCAGCGCGGGGGGAGCAGGGTGCTGATCCATACGCAGGCAAGCCCGGCCAGCACGACGGCGGAAGACCAGATATCTGTGGAAAAGTGGAGTGCGTCCGCTTCCAGGGCCTGGCTTTTGTGCTTGGCGGCAACCTTGTGCAGCATTCTTGCCCGGGAAATATCCACCAGCATGGCAATGGCAATGACGCCTGCCCCCCACCAGGAGGGGTAGACCGCCGGGGATTCAAAAAACAGGCGGTCCACAGCCTCGCGCACAACCCAGCCGCAGGTCACCAGCAGGAGCAGGGTTTCCGCAAGGGCGGAAAGGTTTTCGATTTTGCCGTATCCGTAGGGGTGCTGCCTGTCCGCCGGGCGCGAGGCCATTTTTACGGCAAAGAGCGTAATGGCCGCGGCAAGCAGGTCCAGGCTGCTGTGCAGCGCTTCGGAGAGGATGCCCAGGCTGTTGGTCGCCACGCCGGCCGCCAGCTTCAGCACGGTAAGCCCAATGGCGCAGAACAGCGAATTTTGCGCGGCGCGCTGCTTTTCCTTTTCTGGAGTCGGAGTTGTGTCTGTCATGCAAAGCCTCGTCATTTTCGGCATGGGTCCAGGCAGGGGAAAACGCTGTGCTGCTTAGCGCCTGGGGAATCCATCCGGGCAGAAGTGAGATCATACGCCGTATGCGCGCGGCAGGCAAATTGTTTCAGGGGGTGCAAAAGGGCGGTTTCCCGGCTGATGAGCGGGAAGAGCCGCTTTTTGCGCAAGAATTCCGGGTTGGGCTCAGATAGAAAACACAATATGATATCAGTATGTTATTGATAAAAATTTATTGCTGGACACGAGTTTTTCCGCGGGCTTGCCTGATTGCTGAAAATGCCTTATAGTTACGCTTGAAACGTGAAAACGTTTCGCCTTGTCTGAGGTTACTCCATTCCGCCAGGTTTGAGCGGGGTGCAGGTTTTTTGGTTTTGTAACAGGAGGCTGTTTCGTGCATTTGACACAACGCTGGCTTCTTTTTTCCCTTGTCTTATGCCTTTCCCTTATGGTGCATGCTTCACGCACCACAGTTTGCAGCGCGGGCCGTCCGTCCTCTGCCGAGCGGTCTTACGCAGCGTCTTCAATTTCCCGCCAAAAAACAGACTCCGCGAAAACAAGCGTTGCCGCCGCCAAAGGGCGCGCGGGGCGCGTATCTGCACAGATAAGCTCCGGGGCTGACGGCGGCTTGAAGCTTTCCTGGGATGCCGGGAACCGTTCCGCGGATGTGGCTGGCTGTTCTGATTGGAAGAGCCCCCTGCTGGACGAGGTCATTGGCAGCCATAACATTTCCAAAACCCGTCAGCAGACGCTTTCCAAGGACGCCGCGCTTTACAGCGACGCCGTCAACGAATGGAGCCGCAAGTTCAACCTCAAGCCGGATCTGCTCTACGCCATGATTTTGACGGAGAGCGATTTCAACCCCCGCCTGGTCAGCAGCGCCTCAGCGCATGGCCTGATGCAGGTGGTGCCGGATACGGCAGGCGAGGAAGTCCGGCGCTGGTTTGGCGGAAACGGCCTTCCTTCCAGCAGCGAGCTTTTTGATCCCTACACAAACATCAAGTACGGGGCGGGCTATTTCCACCTGCTCCAGAAGCGCTACTTTGGCTTTGTCAAAGATCCGCGTTCCCGCGAATACTGCGCCATTGCGGCGTACAATTCCGGCGCGGGGCCCATCATGCGCGTGTTTGGGGAAAACAGGAAAAGCGTGGAATCCAAGCTGAACGCCATGACGCCGGATGAAGTGCTGGCGAGCCTCCTGAAGCGGGTGCCCATCAAGCAGATCAGAATGTATCTGCGCAAGGTGCTTGGCTCACGGAAGTATTTTGCGTCCACTGTTTCCGATGGTGGCTCAAAGTCCCTGAACTGACCAATTTTTCCCTGATTCCCACTGTCCCGGCGTCGTTTTCCGGACGCCGGTATTCTTCTGCGCTGATTCCATGGGAACAGGCACAGGCGCTGTGCGTTTTGCCGCGCAGCGCTTTTTTTGCGGCGTTTGAGGGGCCTTTGCACATGCGGTGAGCAGGGCAAGTCGGGGCTGTATCTTGTGCCTTAGCTTGCCGGCTAAAGTAAAAACGCCGCCCCTGTCTTTGCCGGGGCGGCGGATGT
This sequence comes from Desulfovibrionaceae bacterium, assembly GCA_017613475.1. GTDB lineage: Bacteria > Desulfobacterota > Desulfovibrionia > Desulfovibrionales > Desulfovibrionaceae > Avidesulfovibrio. Next base: position 2,721 of record JAGADT010000082.1, read on the forward strand.
GTTTAGAAAACCGCAGAATCAGGAGGAAGCGCCGTTAGAGCTGCCCGCGTATGCTGTGCTTAATGGGCTTGCCGTCCTTATCTTTCGTATTCAGGAGCGTGATGTGCAGGGCGTTCCTGATGGAATCGATGTAGCTGCATTTGGGCGATACGGCGAACTGGCTGTACTCTTTCATATCCGTCTGCGCCAGGAAGCCGCCAATGGGGCTTGAGGTATCGGCAAGCCCTTCCATGCCGTCGTGGACTCTTTTAAACGTGTCTTCCGCCCGTTCCGTTATGCGTAATACGGCTGTCGGAATTGTGGAGGCCAAGTTGTAAAACGGAGAAGTCTTATCGATTTGCTCCAGCTGCTTCAGGCTGTCCTGGATATTTTTGCTCCTGGTTGCCATATTGGCCATCGTGGCTTCCATCAGGCGGCGGGCGTTGTCGCGGCGTTCTTTAAAGTGCACGGAGTGTGCGTCCAGGTCGTAAAGGAAGGCCCCTTTGCCAACGGGCGAGAGACTTGTGCTGTCTACGTTGTAGTAAAAATAGGCGCCCAGCTTCTTCAGGGTCTCCTGCATGTGGCTCATGGTGCCGGCGCTGCATTCAAAATGGTCGCCGGCCATGTTTCCCTGCTGCTTATAGCGCCAGTATTCACTAATCAGCCTGTCGATAGTCTTTAATGACTCCCTGTATTTTTGAGCGTTGTCATAGTGCCACCACCTAACGTTTCGGTACCAGCCCATTACCTGGCATTGTTTGCTTTCCTTATTCATGCCCACAAGATAGTTGAACAGGTTGAATATGGGCTGGTGGACGCTGTCAAGGAGCCTGGCATCACGGGTTATGGAGTCCCTTGCCTCGTTGTTGCTCCATATGAGATCCTGTGGCCAGCCCGGAACATTCAGGCGCGCCTCCTTGAACGCGTCCAGCTGCGGCTTGCAGGTGTACATCTGTTCAGGCTCCCAGGCTCCAAATTTGTCGTCTAGCCTCGGAATCTTATCGATGACGCAGTTCTTGAGAGTGTTGTACGCCTCTGCCCATGCGCGGGCTTTTTTCATGACATAGTCAAAACCAATTTTTATGTCGGGCTTATCGTCTTTCGCCGAGTCGGCAAAGGAAAGATTGGCCATGCCGAGCACGGCGCAGATGGCGATCAGCAGGGCGGACAGGTATTTATAGGCTTTCATGCTCGTTTCCCTTAATGCTAAAAGCGCACGTCATAGGTGTTCACATACCAGCGGCCATTGCCCTTGCGCCGCAGTTCATGCCTGTTTTTTGAGCCTCGCTGCTTGCCGTTTTCATCAAAGGCACGGCTCATGACAACGGCCATTTCTTCCCGTTCGCCGGACATTTTGTTGATCCGTTCGCGCTGGCTGGGGTCCAGGAAATAGCCTTCCAGATCGTTGTTTTCGTCAAGGCCCTTGAGCACGGTGATCTTTGGCTCGTCAAACACGGCGTGCACGTATTCGTTCTGGAAGCGGGCCTGGTGCAGGTCCCAGTGGTAGCGGATAAGCGAGCTCCCCACGTCGGAATCGCCGCGCGCGGGATAAATGCATTGCATATACAGCTTGTAGTTTTTTTCCTTGATGGCGGTGGCGAAAATTTCCATCAGGCGCTTGGGATCGACGTTGTCGGGGATGGATTTCACCGTATACCAGGAGTCCTTGATCTTCTCTACCTCGTCTTCACCGTAGAAGAAGCCGGAGTTCTCATTTTGGGGATCGTATGTGGCCAGTACGCGGTCGCCGGCATAGAGCATTTCCGGCGCAACAACCCAGCCCCAGGTCACGGGGCTGTGCTTTTCCGGAGCGGGGTCGGTTGATTCCATGACGACGCCCGTGATTTTGCCCAGCACGCTGAAGGTGAGGTTGTCGCCAAGGCTTGCGTCAACCATGCTGCGGTAGCGGCGGATGGCCTCGTAGGGACCTGCCCATTGGCGGCTCTGCATGGAAATGAAATAGAACCCTGAAGAGGGCTTGCCCGTGTAAATGTATTCCCCTGAGCCGCCCACAAAGAGGTTGGCGGGGTAGCGCACGTCTTCCAGAAGGATGTATTTGCCAACGTAGTTTGTGAGGTCCACGGCTTCAGGGTCAGGCGTGGGGAAAACATTGGTGATGGGCGCCTTTTCCGTGAGCGCTTTCTGCCAGGCTTCCTGGTTCTGCGTTTTGAAGCGTTCGCGCAGTTCCTTTTCATTTCGCTTATAGGCCAGCATCTCCGGGGTAATTTCCATATAGCCGCCCTTTCTCTTCATCAGGGCGGCGCTGGCACGCTTGACCAGCTCCTTCACCTTGGGGTCGTCCGGGTACTGCTGGGCAAGGCGCTTGATGCGGCTGAGCGCCTCCTGCTTGTTGAAATAGCGCCCCGTGTCCGCGCCCTGGGCGCGCTCCACTTCCTTTTCAAAATCCCTGAGGAATATGCCTGCCTTGTCCACCTCGGCAAAGGGCGCGTTGGCGGCAAGCGCTGGCACGGCAGCCAGAGACAGGCCTAAAAGCAAAGCCATCAGCGCGTGTTTCATCATGGTCTCCCTGGTTCAAGAGGCGCCGCTTCCGATGTGCGGCACTGCCGCAGCGGCTGTTTGTACAAGTTGCCGCCATGATAAATCACAATCTGCCTGCTGCCAATAAGCCTTTCAGCTGTCCATGGGAGGCGGGAGAAATAAAAAGCGCCTGTGCGGAATTCCGTGCAGGCGCGAGGTATAGGCGGTTACCCCTGTTTTATGCCGAAACACTCAGGGCTTCCATGCCTTTTTTATCGAGCAGGTACAGCAGTTTGTTCGACGGGCCGCTTGGCCGTTTCACTCCTTGTTCCCATTGCCTGACGCTTGAAACAGACGTGTTCAGGATTGATGCAAGAGCCCTCTGAGTAAGGGCAAGCCTGGTGCGCAGGTTTTTCACGTTTTCAGGGGAATACTGAGGAACCTTGCAGGCATCGTACATGGCCTCAATGGCAGCCGTTTCCTGTGGCTCCATAAGGCCGAGCTTATCGAGCGCCTGCAGGGATTCATGCATTTCTTCAATGATGCGGCTCGTTCTGGGCATTGCAAATTTCCTCCATTTCACCATGCGTGATCAGATAATTGAGCTCGTTATCTGAAAAATGAAGCAGCTTATCAGCATATGACTGTAAAAAGGCAAGTTCCTGCTGGGTTATATTTTCCCTGTCATTTTTTTCAAAGCCAAAGATGAAGAACCAGCGGGTACTGAGATTGGTGGCAAGAATAGTCCGCGAACTTCCTCTCTTGCCTCTGCCTGGAAAGGGAACTCGTTTTTTGAAAAGTCCGCCGCCCAGATTGGCATCTATCAATCCACGTTCCATTTCATCAACGGCTGCGCACAGGATGTCATCAGGCAGATTGGCCTTGCGCTGCCATCGGCTGAATGTCCGGGATTTCAGAACGCGTTTCATGAATCAATGATAACACTAAGTGTTAGTTTGTCAATGGCTAAAGCATAATGGAATGGCAGCCCTGACAATGCGGGCTGGCTTTTGCTGTGCATGGACAGTGGGAAAGCGCAAAAACAGAGTCCGCTCAAACCGAACGGACTCTCGGAATAACAGTTTCCCGGTTGCTATGGCCGGGACTGTGCTGAAGAAGGGCTTAATCTTTGGCAACATTTTTGACCGTGCCGAGTTTCATTACGTCGCTGTCCTTGCAGTCACCATAAATGGTGAGCCTGGAAAGCTCGCTCTCCAATGCGGCAAATTCTTCCGCTGTCAGCGTTATATCTGCCGCGCCAAAATTTTCCCTGAGTCGTTCGTCGCGCCGCATTCCCGGGATTGGCACAACAAAATCATTTTTGTGCAGCATCCATGCCAGGGATATCTGGGCAGGCGTGGCGTTTTTTTCTGCCGCGAATTGATGAAGAATATCCAGCAAGGGCTGGTTGGCTTCCATTATTTCTTTAACGCCAGCCCGGCCCTGTAGGCGTCCGCAACCTTTTCGCCAAGGCGCAGGTAGGAACGTGTCATCCAGTCATAGGCGACAGCGGAGAATTTGGAGAGGGTCACTTTCCCGTTTTCATCCAGGATGCGCTCGTCGATGCTGACGTTGACAATTTCGCCGATCAGCCGCCACGTCACGGGGTCGTAGCTTTTCAGCCGGCATTCCAGGGCTACGGGCAGCTCTTCAATGAGCGGTGCGTCAACAAACGTGGATTTCACGGCGTGGAAGCCCGCCTGGCTGAATTTGTCCGGCACTTTTTTGCCTGTGGTAATGCCAACGAAATCGCAGGATACAATGTGTTCGGCATCCGCCAGGCTTACGGTGTAGGCCCTGCGCGCCAGGATGTTTTCAGCGGTCTTGCGTTTGTCACTCAGGCAGATGGTGATTTCCGTTTCGTTGCTGATGCCTCCCCATACGGCTATCATGGCATTGGGAACGTCGTTTTCACCATAGCTCCCAATTACAAACACGGGCTGGGGAACGATGTACGGCTTGGCTCCTAAGTTTTTCCTCATGGCAGCATACCCCCTTTTTCTTTGCTGCGGCAAAGGATACGGTATGGATATGGAAAAAATCCAGTCCTGCCATGATATTTCTTCCAAAATGGCAGGCTTTTCCTTCCATTTGGAGCAGATCGGGGCGTTTTTTAGGCTTTATTACGGTTTCAGGATGGCTTGACTGCCTCAGTGATTAGGCAGGCAAAGGGGAAAGCATGGACAGCAGTGAAACAATGTGGATGACGGAGGCGTTTCGTTTTCTAAAAGATGCCGAGAAAACTGAATCTCATCAAGGCTGCCGCGTCTTCCATATCCAATCTCCGATGATGGAATGCCATTTCGAGGCATACCGCCCTTACCCTTTTGCCGAGGTGGCGTTCATTCACGCAAGGGGCAGGGGCAGCTCCTATTCCCATGAGTGCCTGGAGGGCATCCTGCAGCTGAATCTCTGCCAGAAGGGGCGCCTGGGGTGGCAGATGAGCGACGGAAGCAGCCAGTATCTTGGGGCGGGCGATGTGTCCATCCATCGCATGGATGCCTGCCCGCTTTATGGCATCAGCCTTCCGTGGGAGCAGGCAGAGGACGTTATGGTGCTGATTGATCTGGCGGCATTTGCCGCGGCTATGCCGGAATCATTAAAAGGCATCCGTTTTGATTTTGGCGAGATCCAGGGGCGTTCTTCTGCTGAGGGCGGCATGGCCCTTCTTCCCTTGCCGCTGCCTTACTTTCAGTTCCCCGCGCCAAGAGCCTGCTGGAGTGCAGATCACCGCCTGAATTATGTGCGGCTTAAATTTCAGGAATTACTGCTTATCCTCCACGCCAATGCGGCATGGGCTGGGCTTACATTGGCTCAGGGATACCCCCGTGAAAAAGTGGAGCGCATCCAGGCAGTGCATGACTACCTGACCGGCCATTTGGCAGAGCACCTTACAGTCAGGGAAGTGTCCCGCCGCTTTTTCATCAATCTGGATGACTTGAAAAAGGGCTTTAAGTTTGTTTACGGGATGCCGCCTGCCCAATACATGCGGAGCTACCGCATGAAAAAGGCGGCGGAACTGCTTTGCCGCACAACGCTCCAAGTGCAGGAAATCGCGGACCGCGTCGGCTACGGTCATCCCGGCAAATTCGCCCTGGTTTTCCGGGAACGGATGCATATGTCCCCGTCAGCGTACCGTAAGGCAAACGGGCGTAGTTTCATGGTGCAATCTGGAAGGGAGTCTGTGTAAAAGGCATTGCGTGGCGGCGCGATGGCTATGGTAAACGCCATGCTCTTTTGTAAAAGGTAAACATTTCAGGGCGCTTTCATGATGCAAAGAAAATTGCGGCGGCATAGAGGGACGTATTGTATTTTCTCGGAAATTGACTTATGAAAATAAAAAAATGAGCTTAATGGAAAGCTTTTTAAGGAGAGCACATGAAATCGGAAGATCTTCGCAACTGGATGGGCTTTGCGATAGGCGTGGCGTTCTTGGTATTGACGCTCGTCCTGCCCAATCCTGAAAGCATGTCGCCCAAAGCCTGGAAATGCGCCGGCATGGGTCTCCTGATGGCAACGTGGTGGGCAACGGAAGCCGTGCCGATCCCCGTTACCTCCATGATGCCGCTGGTGCTGACACCCCTGCTTGGGCTTGGGTCCATTAAAGTGGCGGCTGCTCCTTATGCCGCCCCAACCATTTACCTTTTCCTGGGCGGCTTCCTGCTGGGGCTTGCCATGGAAAAATGGAACCTGCACAGCCGCATCGCGCTGTACATCCTCCGCGTCATGGGCGGCAAGCCTTCCATGCAGATCGGCGGATTCATGCTCGCCTCAGGCTTTTTGAGCATGTGGGTCAGCAACACGGCCACGGCCATCATGATGCTGCCCATCGGCCTTTCCGTTATCCAGATGATTACCGGCGGCAAGGAAGGCGCTGAAGAGCACCGTTACGCCTGTGCGCTCCTTTTGGGCATAGCCTATTCCGCCAGCCTTGGCGGCCTCGCCACCATCATCGGCACCCCGCCCAACGCCCTCCTCGTCGCCTTCCTGCAGGAGCGCTACAACATTACCGTGGGCTTTGGGCAGTGGATGATGCTGGGCATTCCGCTTTCCTTTGGTCTGATGCTCGTTACCTGGCTGTGGCTGACCCGCGGCACCTTTAAGCTGCGCGAAATCAATATGGAAACCTTCCTCGATTCCGAAATCCGCAAGCTTGGCCCGGTGGGGCGCGGCGAAATGATGGTCGGCATCGTTTTTGTCCTTGCGGCGCTTTCGTGGATTTTCCAGCCGCTCATTGCCAAGGTCGTTCCGGCCATTAACGATACGGTCATCGCCATGATCGCGGGCCTTGTGCTCTTCATGCTTCCGCTGGATGGCAAGCGCAAGGAATTTCTGCTTGACTGGTCCGTGGTCACCAAGATTCCATGGGGCATCCTGCTGCTCTTCGGCGGCGGCCTTTCCCTTGCCGGCACCATTTCTTCCACTGGTCTCGCCAAGTGGTTTGCTGACGCCATGCAGGCCCTGCAGGTGCTGCCCATGGTGCTGATCATCTTTGTGGTTGTGCTGGCCACCATGATTTTGACGGAATTCACCTCCAACACCGCCACAGCCGCTTCCTTCCTGCCCCTTGTGGGCGCCCTGGCCGTTGCGCAGGGGTTGCAGCCGTACACCTTTACCATTCCGGCAGCCATTGCCGCCAGCTGCGCCTTCCTCCTGCCCGTGAGCACGCCGCCCAATGCCGTGGTGTTCTCCAGCGGGCATATCAGCATTTCAGAAATGATGCGCCACGGCTTTGCACTAAGCTTGTTCAGCGCCGTTTTTGTGCCGCTGATGTGCTATCTTTTGGTTGATCTTGTCTGGAAGTAAACGCTGTTCCGGCGTTGCTTTCTCACAAAAACACGCCTGACGCATAGATCCCCGCTGCCTGTATTGGCGGCGGGGATTTTTGCATGGGTTCGCAGGGA
>JAGADT010000083.1 GCA_017613475.1 Desulfovibrionaceae bacterium
CATACTGACGGCTCGTGCCTCGGCAACCCGGGGCGCGGCGGATGGGCGGCGCTGCTGCGCTATAAGGAAGCCACAAGGGAAATCTCCGGCGGCTTTAAGCTGACAACCAACAACCGCATGGAAATCATGGCGGCCATTGCCGCGCTGGAGGCGCTTAAGGAGCCCTGCGAGGTGGAGCTGGTCACGGACTCGCAGTACCTGCGCCATGCCGTGGAAAAGAAATGGCTGGACAGCTGGATGCGAAACGGCTGGAAAACCGCCGCGAAAAAGCCCGTGAAGAACCAGGACCTCTGGATGCGGCTCCAGGCCCAGCTTGAGCGCCACCAGGTGCGCTTTTCCTGGGTGAAGGGGCACGCCGGGCATGAGGAAAACGAGCGCTGCGACGAGCTGGCCCGCGGCCAGGCTGAGCGGGCGGACACGCCTGAAGACACGGGCTTTTTGGCCGAACGCGGGCTCTGAAGGCGCAGAAGCGCGGGCTAAAGCGCGGCGCTTTTCCACGGCTTTTTGGCGCTTGTCTTCCAAAAATGTTTATGCTATAGGGAAAAATCCTCCTTGCGGAGGGATAAATTTTGCTCGATTGGGCTGGAGGCTGTGAATGGTGGACAATATGGAAACGACGGAAATGCACGACGATATTAATTTCGCGGAAGCGCTGGAGGGCTATCTCAACACAGACGTTGGCGACCTTGAAGAAGGCACCATCGTCAAGGGCGACGTGGTCCGCGTGGACGACGACAATGTCCTTGTAGACGTGAGCTTTAAATCGGAAGGACAGATCCCCGCCGCTGAATTCAGGGATGCCGACGGCAACCTGACGGTGAAGGTGGGCGACCAGGTGGATGTGTATGTCGTCCGCAAGAACGAGCAGGAAGGCACCATCACGCTTTCGTTTGAAAAAGCCAAGCGGATGCAGCTTTTTGACCAGCTCGAAGAAGTGCAGGAAAAGGGCGGCGTGATCAAGGGCCGCATCCTGCGCCGCATCAAGGGCGGCTATACCGTGGATCTCGGCGGTGTCGAGGCCTTCCTGCCCGGCTCGCATGTGGATCTCCGCCCCGTGCCCGACATGGATGCCCTGGTCAACCAGGAATTTGACTTCCGCGTCCTCAAGATCAACCGCCGCCGGAGCAACGTCATTGTTTCCCGCCGCGTGCTCCTCGAGGAAGAGCGCGATACCAAGCGCCAGGAACTGCTGCAGACCCTGGAAGAAGGGCAGATTGTCACCGGCAAGGCCAAGAACATCACCGAATACGGCGTGTTTGTTGACCTTGGCGGCCTCGACGGCCTGCTGCACATCACCGACATGTCCTGGAAGCGCATCCGCCACCCGCGCGAGATGGTCACGCTGGGCCAGGACCTGGAGCTGAAAGTCCTTTCCTTCGACAAGGAAAACCAGAAGGTTTCCCTTGGCCTCAAGCAGCTCGTGCCCGATCCCTGGCAGGATATCACCGCCCGCTTCCCCGAAGGCTCCCGCCACACCGGCAAGGTGACCAACCTTGTTGACTACGGCGCCTTTGTGGAGCTGGAGCCCGGCGTTGAAGGCCTTGTGCACATTTCCGAAATGTCCTGGACCCGCAAGCTGCGCCATCCCTCCCAGATGGTCCGCCAGGGCGACGAAGTGGAAGTCGTCATCCTTGGCGTCGATTCCGAAAAGAAGCGCATCTCCCTCGGCATGAAGCAGGTTAAGCCGAATCCGTGGGAGCTCGTGGGTGAAAAGTACCCCGAAGGCACCATCCTTGAAGGCGTCATCAAGAACATCACCGAATTCGGCATGTTCATCGGCATCGAAGACGGCATCGACGGCCTCATCCATGTTTCCGACATCAGCTGGACCAAGAAGATCCGCCATCCCAACGAACTGTACAAGGTTGGCGACACCGTGCAGGCCAAAGTCCTCACCGTGGACCAGGAGAACGAAAAATTCACCCTGGGCATCAAGCAGCTGCATGACGACCCGTGGTCCCAGGTTCCTTCCGACTACCCCGTTGGCAAGATCGTTGAAGGCACCATCACCAACATCACCGACTTCGGACTCTTCGTGGAAGTGGCGGAAGGCATTGAAGGCCTCGTTCACGTTTCCGAGCTGAGCTCCAAGAAAGTGAAGTCCCCCGCCGAAATGTACAAGGAAGGCGAAAAGATCCAGGCCAAAGTCATCCACGTGTCTGCTGAAGAACGCCGCCTGGGCCTCTCCATCAAGCAGCTCAAGGAAGAAGAAGAACGCAAGAAGCCCCGCGAATACAGCCGCTCCGGCCCGGAAGCCGGCCAGTCCCTGGGTGACCTGCTGAAGCAGAAAATGGAAGAGAATGAAGAGTCCGGCGAATAGCCAGCTCCCTTCCGCATGAGCCCTAAAGCGGCGCCTGCCCACAAGGCAGACGCCGCTTTTTTTGCGCTGTCTGTAAAAATCAGGCGCCGCAGATTCCAGCTAATCGGCCGGCTTCCCCAGCTTCCCTGAGCGGAAGTCCTTATACGTCATGCCATACTTTTTCATGCGCAGGGCCATGACGCGCTCACTGAGGCACAGCGCTTCCGCAGCGTGCCCCACATGGCCGCGGAAGCGTTCCAGCGCATCCAGGATGCAGCCGCGCTCCAGCTCATCCAGCCGCTCCTGAAGCGGCCCGAAGGAGGGCGCGCCGCCATCCTGCATGCCGCCCCTCACAAAGGGGCACATTTCGCTGTGCAGGGAACGGGGAAGGTGCTGGGGGAGCACCAGCCCGCCGTCATCAACCAGCAGCACGGCGCGCTCCATCACGTTGGCCAGCTCCCGCACATTGCCCGGCCAGTCATAGCGCTGCAGCATGTCCTGCACGGAGAGGGAAAGGCGGATGTTCCTTTTGCCGTTGGCGGCGGCGTGCTCCTGGATGAAATGCACGGAGAGCGGCAGGATGTCGCTTATGCGTTCGCGCAGCGCCGGCATGTGCACGGGAAAAACGTTCAGGCGGTAAAACAAGTCCCTCCGGAAGGCCTTTTCCCGGACCATGGCTTCCAGGTCCCTGTTGGTCGCGGTGATGATGCGCACATCCACCCGGCGGCCCTGCATGGCCCCCAGGCGCTCCACGCAGTGCTCCTGCAGCACCCGCAGGAGCTTGGCCTGCACCAGGAGGGGAAGCTCGCCCACTTCATCCAGGAAGAGCGTCCCCCCGTCCGCCAGTTCAAAGCGCCCGGGGCGCGTGTCCACCGCGCCTGTAAACGCCCCCTTTTCGTGCCCAAAGAGCTCGTTTTCCACCAGGTTTTCCGGCAGGGCCGCGCAGTTGAGCGAAACAAAAGGCCCTGACGCGCGGGAACTCGCGGCATGGATGGCGCGCGCCGCAAGCTCCTTGCCAGTGCCGGACTCCCCGGTGATCAAAACCGTTGTGCCGGACTGGGCCACATGCGAAATCTGCCTGTAGACCTCAAGCATGGCCGGAGAGCCGCCCACAAACC
>JAGADT010000084.1 GCA_017613475.1 Desulfovibrionaceae bacterium
CAACCTTTCCTTTGAGGTGGCGGACGCCATGAACCTGCCCTACGCCGACGCATCCTTTGACGCGGTGATCATCGCCAACGCCCTGCACATCGTCCCCGACCCTGGAAAAGTGCTGCGTGAAATCAAGCGCGTGCTGCGGCCCGGCGGGCTGCTCATCGCACCCAATTTTGTGGAGCATAAGGGGACGCTGGGAAGCCGCATCTGGTCAGGCATCCTGCGCGTTGCGGGCATCCGTTTTGAGCATCAATGGACGGCACAGCAATACTTGAGTTTCCTGGGGAACTACGGCTGGCGCGTGACCTTCAGCAAGGAAATGGCGGCGCGGATCGCCATGATGTACGCGGAGTGCGAAAGGAATGACGGGAAATGAAGCAATATACGCCCGAAAAACTGGTGGCAATTAGCCGCTATAAAGTGCTGTTCCCTACGCTGTCCCTGGAGATTCAGTGCGACATGTACAGCCGGATGCGGGTGCTGATCGAAGAAGAAAAACAATGGTGCGATCAGGGCAACTACAAGCATCTGGCGCAAATTCTGACCACCATCGCGCTGTATGAGGTATTGCAGCAGCACGGGAGAAGCGAACCCGAGACATTCAAAATCATTTCTGAATCCATGTGGGCGGCACTGAAACCCCGGAAAGCGTTTTTTCAGCGGCTGGCCCGGCTGCCCTTTTGTCTTTCGCTGATGAAGAAGGTCCTGCCCTTCGGCTTCCGGCACGGCTCCGGGGCGGGCTGGCAGTATACGTGGCACCTGGACGAAGACCCCAAAGACCGTTTCCATTTTGAGTGTCACGAATGTTTGTACAAACACATCTTTGGCAAACGCAACCTGATGAAGCTGGGAGCCATGTTCTGCTATTCGGATGTGATCGCCTTTGGCAGCCTGCCCTACACCGACTTTAAGCGAACAAAAACCCTCTGTCAGGGCGGTGATTGCTGCGATTTCGATTTCATCCGCCACAAAACCGACGCGGACGACGGATGGGAGAGGAGCAAGAGCATATGAAATATGCAGGAATGCCCTGGGGCATGTGGCTGCTGTTCCGGCGCTCGTTTCAGCGCCAGTTGACCGATACGCTGGAAATCAACCGAAATGCGGCGGTTGAAACGCCAGCTTTTACGACGGCATGATCACTTGCTCCACCATTCCCGGCAGGATCATCTGCGGTGTCTTGTGGAACATGGGCAAAGAGAAGAACCTCAAATACCTGGAACAGGCGCTGTCCGGCATCCCCGAGGATTTCAGCGGCAAGCTGCTGGAAGTGCCCGTGGGCACCGGCGTGCTGACCATGCCGGTCTACCGGGACTTGCCTGATGCGGACATCACCTGCCTGGATGACTCGCCGGACATGATGAAGGCCGCGCAGGAAAGGGCAAAGGCGATGAACCTGCGCAATGTTCACTTTCAGCAGGGCGACGTGAGCGCGCTGCCCTATGCGGATGCCAGCTTTGACATTGTGCTGTCCCTGAACGGCTTCCACGCCTTCCCCGACAAGGAAGCGGCATACCGGGAGACATACCGCGTGCTGAAGCCCGGCGGCGCCTTCTGCGGCTGTTTCTACGTGCAGGGCGGCTGCCGCCGGACGGACTGGTTCATCCGCAACCTGTATCAGCCCAAGGGTTTCTTCACCCCACCCTATGAGACGAAAGACAGTTTGCGCGAACGGCTGGGAAAAATGTATGCGAAAGCCGCAGTATTCAGCGTGGAGGGCATCGCTACGTTCCGCTGCGTGAAGTGAGACGGGCGCGAAAGCGCTTCCAAATGTTTGCAATTTAGTTTTTTTCATGCTTGACAATGCCGCTTTTGAATGGTATAGTATGGATATTAGATATAACTAACCAATCTGCTTCATGAGGAGGCAACCTCTGGAGCAGCTATTTTTCGGGATCGTAGTTAGTAATAACTAACTAAAAGGAGGAGCTTATGTCGGACGAAATGGTGATTCGCTGCTGTGCCCCAACGCTGGCCGCGATCAAGACAGGGAGCCTCTTCAATTGTTCCTTTGGCAATCAGAAGGAAATGACCGAAAGCCTGCGTTCAGTCAATCGTTGCCTGATCCGCAAAGGGGTATGCGCCCTTCCGCTGCGTTTCCGGGATGGAAAGGCGCTGATTTTCCTGTACCGGCCCCAAATGCTGGAATATGACCTGAAAAATCCTGTGGCGGCGGAGATTTTGAAGAATTGCGGTTCCCCGGAAGGCAAGCCCATGGATCGGATCATTTATCTGATTCGCCGCCTTCGGGAATGCGATATCTTCCCCCACGAAATCGGCTTGTTCCTGGGTTATCCCGCCGTGGACGTGCGGGGATTCATCCGGCATGAGCCATGCAAATGCACGGGCTTATGGAAGGTTTTTGAAAGCGACGAGGCGGAAGCACAGCGATATTTCGCCCGGTGCCGCCGCTGTACGGAAGGGTATCTGCGGCGCAAACAGGAAGGATGGGATCTGTCCCGGCTGACGATTCAGCCCCGGCAGTTTTCATACAATTGATTCTCTTTGAAGGAGGTAACCCCATGAAAACATTTCGTTCCCTGCTTGCCCTGGTGATGGCGCTGTGTCTTATGCTGGGCGCGTCCTGCGCCTTGGCCGATCAGACCCTTCACGGCGACGCTAATGTGGATCAGCGTTATTACCCTGCTGTCACACCCTTCATTCATCCGCCTTTTTACAACGTAAAGCTGGCGGTTTCCGTGGACGATAACGGCGTGATCACGAATGTTGCGGACAACGGAACGGGCGGCGCGGGCTCCGTGCAGGATGGCAATGAGGAATTCTGGGCCAGCAAGAACAAGCCCTACTTTGACGCGGCTGTGAACGGCGGGCTGCTGGAAAAATTCGTGGGCAAGACCCTGGAAGAAGTCAAAGCCATGGACATGACCAGCGGCGGCGCGGATACCGTTTCCGGCGCGACCTTGGTCAGCGCGGCTGCCCAGGAAGCTGTGGTCAACGCCTTGGAGGGCAAGGCGGGCAAAACCTTCCTGGAGGTGGAGGGCTCCGCGCTGCCGGTGGAATCCATCGACGGGAATGGGATCACGCTGAAAA
>JAGADT010000085.1 GCA_017613475.1 Desulfovibrionaceae bacterium
ACGGAAGAAGAGCTTATGGAACGCTACCTTGAAGAAGGCACGCTTTCCGAGGAAGATCTTGCCGCCGGCTTACGCCGCGGCGTGATCAATGGAAGCCTTGTTCCTGTTGTCGCAGGCGCGGCGCTTGAAAACAAGGGCGGCCGCCAGCTCCTGGATGCCATCCAGGCGCTCTTGCCTTCAGCCCTCGAGCGCCCTGAATGGCTGGGGCAGGATGAAACCCTGCGCGCTTCTTCTGAGGACGAGCCAGCCGCCTGCGTGGTTTTCAAAACCCTGACGGATCCTTTCTCCGGGCAGCTGAGCATCATCCGCGTCCTGTCTGGCTCTGTCTCCAGTGATTCCGTGCTGCTCAACAGCCGCACCGGCGAAACGGAGCGCCTGGGCAGCCTCCTTTACCTGACGGGAAAGAACCAGACCCCCTGCAAGGATGCGCTTGGTCCCGGCTCCATTGCCGCCGTGGCAAAGCTCAAAAATACGCACACCGGCGACGCCCTTTCTGATGACAAGGCGCCCTTTGCCGTGGTTATGCCCAAGCTTCCTCCCCAGCTCATTACCTTTGCCCTGGCTCCCAAGGAAAAGGGAGACGAAGACAAGGTGTACACCGCTGTGCAGCGCCTTCTTGATGAAGATGTTATGCTTAAGCTTTCGCGTGATGCGGAATCCGGGGAAATTTTGCTTTCGGGCATGGGGCAGCTGCATATTGAAACGTCCGTTGAGCGCGCCCGCCGCCGCTACAAAACAGACATTTTGCTGAAAACGCCCAAAGTGCCGTACCGCGAAACCGTGCGCGGCAAAACGCAGGTGCAGGGCCGCCACAAGAAGCAGAGCGGCGGACGCGGGCAGTTTGGCGACTGCTGGATTGAAATGGAAGGCCTGCCCCGTGGTTCAGGCTATGTGTTTGAAGACGGCATCGTGGGCGGCGTGATCCCCCGCCAGTACATCCCCGCCATCGACAAGGGCATTCAGGAAAGCGCGGCGCGCGGCTTCATTGCCGGCTACCCTGTGGTGGATTTCCGCGTCCGTGTGTATGACGGCAGCTACCATACCGTGGATTCTTCCGAAATGGCCTTTAAGGTTGCCGGATCGCTGGCGTTCAAGAAAGCCCTTGAAAATTTGAAGCCTGTTTTGCTGGAGCCTGTGGTTTTGCTGGCGGTTTCTGTTCCTGATGAATTCATGGGCGATGTCATCGGCGATCTTTCCTCCCGCCGCGGCAAGGTGCTGGGCTCAGATTCCCAGGGCGGCATTACGGAAATCAAGGCGCATGTTCCCATGAGCGAAATACTGCGCTACGCGCCGGACCTGCGTTCCATGACCGGCGGCCAGGGCGTGTTCACCATGGAGTTTGATCACTACGAAGAGGCTCCGGCCCCGGTGGTTGAGAAGGTCGTGGCGGAATACCAGAAGAACAAGGATGCAGAGTAGCCGCTTTATTCTGCGTTCATGAATGAGATTTGACGGGGCCCGTACGTCTGCCGCATGGCGGGTTCGGACCCCGTTTTTCTGCATTCAGTCCGCTGCCAGGATGCCATGCAGCGGACAGTAAGAAATCTCGCCGGAATCCCCTGGGATTTCCAGGGCGGATGCGCTTTCACCCCCGTTCTTTTTCTAACTTATGACATTGCGGCTGCTGCGCCGGGGAGAAATCACCATGTCTCATCTTGCCCACCGTTCAGGCTATGCGGAGCTGGTTGACAGGCTGAACCGTTTTCCGCAGGGGGCGGCGCCTACAAAGACGCTGTACAGCATCCTGAAAATTCTTTTTTCAGAGCGCGAGGCGGAGCTTGTAGCCCTCCTGCCCATCAAGCCATTTACGGCTGCCCATGCCGCTGAAAACTGGAAAATGCCTCTTGCGGAAGCGCAGAAGGTGCTGGATACCCTGGCCGGAAGGGCGCTCCTGGTGGATATAGAGCAGGATGGGGAAATGACCTACTGCCTTCCGCCGCCCATGGCCGGCTTTTTTGAATTTGCCATGATGCGCACGCGCGGCGATATTGATCAGCATCTCCTTGCCCAGCTGTACTATCAGTACATGAATGTGGAGGAAGATTTTGTCCGTGACCTGTTTGTGGGTGGCGAGACGCCTTTTGTGCGGACCTTTGTGCATGAGCCGGCGCTGCCGCCGGAGGGCATGGTCAGCATTCTGGATCACGAGCGGGCCACGGAGGTTATCCGCACGGCAAAGAGCCGCGGCATCAGCCGCTGCTACTGCCGGCATAAAATGGAGCACATGGGCCGGGCCTGCGACGCTCCGCAGGATATCTGCATGACGTTCAATACCAGCGCGGCATCGCTTATCAGGCATGGTTATGCGCGCGAGGTGGACGAAGCGGAATGCCTTGATTTGCTCCATCAGGCCTGGGATCATAATTTGGTGCAGTGCGGGGAGAATGCCCGCGAAAACATCAATTTTATCTGCAACTGCTGCGGCTGCTGCTGCGAGGCCATGATCGCCGCCCGCAGGTTTGGGATGCTCCATCCCGTGGAAACATCCAATTTCCTGCCAGTTGTGGATGAAAGCAAGTGCACGGGCTGCGGCAAATGCGCCGCGGTCTGCCCCGTTGAGGCAATGGGCATTGTTTCAGCGAATGATCCCCATCGTGCGGGCAGGCGCAAGGCCAGGCTGGAAGCGTCGATTTGCCTTGGGTGCGGGCTGTGCGTGAAAAACTGCCCTGCCGGGGCACTGCGCCTTGAGCAGAGGGAGCGCCGCGTGATCACCCCGAGGGATTCCACGCACAGGGCCGTTGTGATGGCTATTGAACGGGGAAAGCTCCAGAATCTTATTTTTGATAACCGCGTGATGTGGAGCCACAGGGCCATGGCCGCCGTTCTTGGCGTCATCCTGCGCCTGCCCCCGCTGCGCCAGGTCCTGGCGCTGAAGCAGGTCAAGTCGCGGTATCTGGAACGTCTGCTTGATAAGATGAAGGTGTAGCAGCATATTTTTTCTTGATGCGTTCCAATCCCCTGTGCCAGCGCAGGGGATTTTGCATTTTATGCGTATTGCCGCGGCAGCACGCGGACGTGCCTGGAAAGTGCCTGACCCGCGCATGGCTGAGCTGTTGTGCCTGGATGACTCAAAAGTTTTCCCCCACTGGTGGGAAAACATGCCTTGGCCGGCTGCTCTTGTATTTTCTGCCTTTTATTCATGGCCAGCAACCATCTGCGCTGCATGGTAAAATTTACTTGCATTTTCCATACTGCTGATGCACGATATACCCTGCACATTCTATGTGATGCCAAAGTCTGCCAAGGTTTTTTGAGGGAGGCAGGTGAAAAATTTGCAGTGATTTTATAACAAGGAGATAATACGTGGATACATATATGTTTGAGCAGGAAGACGGCACGCTTCTTGAATGCGAGGCTGTGCGCCTGTGCCGGATAAGTACGGAACGTCCCGATGGCCTGGGTTCCAGGCGCTGGCATCATCTTCAGCTTCTTAAAACGATAGAAGGGCAGTATGTGGCTGCCGTGCAGTATATCAGCTTTTGCCCGGGGGAACAGCCCAAAGGGTATGCCTGGCGTGGAGAGCCAGATTTTTTGCTGCGCAAAGTGAAATCCTTTGAGCCTGCAAAAGATGTAAAGAAACTTGGAGGGTCAGATAAAGGATTCCTCATGGATGATATTAAGCAGGATATAAGCCAGCGTTTTCAGGCTGCTGCAAAGCAGTTGGCAGATCGTTTAGAGCAGGAATCTCAAGCCTGAGTTTCCGATGGAGATGCCCTTTTCTGGCTTACAGGCGGCCAGGGGAAACGTCTTTTGGGGTGTATGTCCCCTTGGAAGCCTGCGCGGGATGAAATAGTATTGAAGGAAGAGCGGATCAGGAACCTGGGGCAGAAAGTCAGGGGATTGGCGCTGGATGCAATGTTAGGGGAGCTTTATACGCCTGTGCCGCCGGCTTTTGTCCAGAACGGGAAGGAGAAGTCATGAAATACCGAATCTTGGCAGGCGTGCTTGCCTTGCTCCTTGTGTTTGCCGGGAGTTTCAACGCATCTGCGGACATACGCATCCCGGAAGAAAATTGCATTGGGCAGTCTGGGGCCAGCGTGGCGCTTTCCGTATGCTATCCCCGTTTTGGCGTTCCAGCAATTGATGAGGATATCCGCAGCTGGGCTGAAGGTCTTGCCACGCAGTTCAGCCAGCGCTATGGCCGCGAAAGCATTCCCCCAAGCCATGTGCCGTACCAATTGGCGGCTGATTACCGTGCCGTGCGTTCTCCGTATGGACCAATCAGCGTGGTTTGGAAGATTGCGCGCTATACAGGAAGCGGGTTGGGAAAAATAGAGGTGTTCTCTGCCAATTACGAGTCGCTTACGGGGACTCCTCTTTCTTTGCTGGATATTTTTGGCAGCCTTGAGGATGCGCTTGCAGATATTGCGGCCTATGTCCAGCCCCGCATCGAGCATCGTCTTGAGGGAGCCTGCGCCGCTGGCTATAATGCGGATGGCCTGGGGCCTGAGGCAGATAATTACGGGACCTTTGCCGTTACTTCCAGCGGCCTGCGCTTTTATTTTCAGCCTGGGCAGGTTGCTCCGCCGCAATGCGGCGTGCTAACGCAGGATGTGCCTCTTGCGGTATTTCGGAAGTGCTTGCCTGATACCCATTTATGGCGGCACTGAGATAAGGGCAATGCATGATTACGTTGGAGCCAGCCGTATGACGGTTGGCTTTTTTTGTATGCGGCATGATCAGGCAGTCATATAATCATCAGGGATGATATGCCCGCGGGGAATGGAGGAAAGGGAGAGATCGTGGAAGCGCCCGGCCTGCGCCAGCTGCCAGCCCGCATAGGCAATCATCAGCCCGTTGTCTGTGCAGAGTTTGGGGGAAGGAAGTACCAGTTCAAGCCCGCGGCGCTCTGCCAGTTTGGCCATCATGGCGCGCACTTGCGTATTGGCGGCCACGCCTCCTGCAGCAAGGAGGCTTTTAAAGGTAAAGCCGGCATGATGGTCCAGTGCCATTTCCAGTTTGATGCGCAGGGTATCCGCGAGCGCAAACATGAAGGAGGCGCAGCCGTTGCAGAGTTCCTGAGAGGCTCCCCCAATGCCTTCCATGCCATGTATGCTTTTGCCTTCAGCCGCGATGTCAGGGTGCCTGGCGAGCCATTGGGAGGCAGCCGTTTTTAGTCCGCTGAAGCTGAAATCAAGATTGTCCACATGCGTATAAGGCCGGGGAAAAAGGCTGGGGGCAGCGTCTCCGCGCTGGGCCATGCGGTCGATGAGCAGCCCGCCTGGATAGGGCAGTCCGAGCATCTTTGCGAACTTGTCGCACGCTTCACCGGCGGCGTCATCCAGGGTTCGGCCAAGCTGGTGGATGGATACAGGGCTGTCCATGCGGTAGATGTGCGTATGGCCTCCGGAAACAAGAAGCCCCAATGCCGGAAAGGGAATTTCGCGTTCAAGTCCCGCAGCAAGCAGGTGCGCATGGAGATGGTTGACGCCAATGAGCTTTTTCCCGCTGCCAAGAGCCAAACCTTTGGCAAAGGCAACGCCCACAAGCAGGGAGCCAAGGAGCCCGGGTCCACGTGTGACGGCAATGGCATCCACGTCATCCAGTGA
>JAGADT010000086.1 GCA_017613475.1 Desulfovibrionaceae bacterium
CGGCTCCCTGATCCTCCTGGATGAATTCGGCGCCGGCACAGACCCCTCCCAGGGGGCAGCCCTGGCCCAGGCTGTGCTGGATGAGCTGATAGAGCGCGGCGCCTGCGCTGTTGCGGCGACCCATTTTCCGGCCCTGAAAAGCTATGCGCTGACCAGGGAGCATGTCCGCGCGGCATCCGTGCTCTTTGACCCCGCTACCAAGAAGCCCCTTTTCCGCCTGGCCTACGACCAGGTGGGGGCCAGCCTTGCCCTGGACGCCGCCAGGGAACACGGGCTGCCGGAATGCGTGCTGCGCCGCGCCGAGCACTACCTCCTGCTTGACGGGCAGGACATGTCTGCCGTGATGGACCGCTTAAATGCCCTTGCGGCAGCCAGGGAAAAAGAGCTGGACCACCTGCGCGAGGAAGAAGGCAAAACCCGTGAAAAGCGCGAGCAGTACAAGGCGCGCTTTGAAAAGGAGCGCGAACGCATCCATACGGAAGTCCGCGGCATGGCCATGGAGCTGATGAACGCCTGGAAAAGCGGCAAGTCCACGGCGCGCCAAGCCCTTAAGGAGATGTCGCGCCTTAGGGCCTCCCTGGCTCCCCAGGCGGCCCCGGAGCCTGAAGCGCCGCCGCAGAAAGCGCTTGATATTGAAACGCTCAGCGCCGGGCAAACGGTCATCCACAGGCCATGGAACAAGAAAGCCGTCATTTTGGAAGTGGATGCCCGCCAGAAGCGCGTCAAGCTCGACATGAACGGCGTCAGCCTCTGGGTGCAGCCTGAGCTCATCGCGCTCTCAGATGCGCCTGGCAAAGGAAGCCAGCCCGCCAGCCGCGGCAGCATCGTGCAGAAATCTGATGAAGAAATCCCCTTCCTGCGTCTTGACGTCCGGGGAAAACGTGCTGATTTGGCAATTAGCGAAATTGAACGGTTTTTGGACCGCGCCATCCTTTCCGGCAGGGACGGCGCAGAAATCCTGCACGGGCGCGGAACCGGCGCGCTGAGAAAGCAAATTCACCAGTTCCTGCGTGAATTTCCCGGCGTGGCCAGCTATGCCGTGGCAAATGAAGACCAGGGCGGAGACGGCGTAACCATCGTCACCTTCCGCTGAAAAGCGCCCCGCCGCATGTGGCGGCAAAACACAGCTCCTTTCCTTACGGGAAGAGGGGGAGCGTGTTTTTTTGCTTTTTTGCAGCATCCTGCCGGTCCCGCGAGCGGAACCAGGCGAAAGAGTGGATAAGGCATGTCCCAGCGCACCGCCGTACAGGAAATCAAGGCCCGCCTGAATATCGTCGACGTGGTCAGGCGCTATGTCGAGCTTAAGCGCAACGGCTCGCGCTGGGTTGCCCCGTGCCCCTTCCACCAGGAAACCAAGCCCTCTTTTTCCGTCAACGAGGAAGAAGGATTTTTCTACTGCTTCGGCTGCCAGGCCTCGGGAGACCTGTTTGACTTTTACGGCCGGATCAACGGCCTGGATTTCAGGGAAACGCTCGAGGCGCTTGCCGAAGAAGCGGGCGTTGCGCTGGACAAGTGGCAGGACCGCGGGGGGCCCCATGCGCCAAGGCAGTCCCCTTCGGAAAAGCAGCAGATGCTGCGCCTGCATGAAATCGCGGCCGCGCATTTTGCCGGCAACCTCGCCTCGGAGGCAGGCCGGGAGTGCCGGGACTACATGCAGAAGCGGGGCATTTCCCCGGAAATTGCCCAGGCTTTTGGCCTGGGGTGGAGCCGGCGCGACTGGCGCGCGCTGACCGACACCCTCTCCCGGGCGGGCTTTGCGCCGGAAACAGGCGTCAGGGCGGCGCTGCTCAGCAGGAGCGAGCGCAGCGGGCGCGTGTTTGACAGGTTCCGGGGGCGCTTCATGTTCCCCATCCGCAGCCTGTCGGGCCACGTTGTTGCCTTTGGCGGGCGCATCATCGCTGATGAGGACGAGGCCAAATACATCAACAGTAGCGACTCGCCGCTCTATAAGAAAGGCGAGCACCTCTACGGGCTTTCCAGGGCCAGGCGCGCCATTGCGGCAGGCGCCCCGGCCATGCTGACCGAAGGCTATATGGATGTTGTGACGCTGCACCAGTTTGGCTACGGCGGCGCCGTGGGCGTGCTGGGCACGGCGCTCACGCCGGAGCAGGTCAAGCGCCTTTCAGGCTTTACCTCGCGCGTAGAGCTTTTATTTGACGGGGACAGGGCCGGCCGCAAGGCGGCGCTCCGTTCCGCCGAAATGTTCCTTGCCCGCGGGCTGCGCTGCAAGGTTGTCCTTTTTCCTGAAAAGGATGATATCGACAGCCTCCTGCGGACACAGGGCAAAGACTGCTTTGAAAGGCTCAGGGCGCAGGCGCCGGAGGGCCTGGATTTCTGCGTGCAGGCCCTGCAGGAGATGGCTCCCCGCGAGGCCGTGGAATGGTCGCGCGCCTTTCTGGCAAAAATTGAGCAGCCGGAACTGATCAGCGGCTGCGCGACCGCCCTGGCCAATGGGCTGGGGCTCTCTGAAGCCGAGCTGCGGGAACAGGCCGCCGCAGCGCGGCAGTCCGCGCCGGCCAGGCCCAGCCAGGGCGCGCCGGCCGACAGGCACGCCAGGAACTGCGACAGGGAGCTCATGACCTTTGCGGTGCGTTACCCGCAGGCGCTCCCGCGCCTCCGTGAGCTTGGCGCGCGCCTCTTCCTTACAGCGCCCTGGAGCCGGGAACTGTGGGATAAAATGGAGCAGCACCCGCCGGACGAGGCTTTCCGCCTCCTCAACGAAAAGGAAAAGGCCTTTTGGGTGCGCTGCCGCACCGGCGATGCCCCCCCCTTAAACAACGAGGATGGGGAATTCGCCGCCATAAAGACAATGCTCAGCCGTTTTCAGCTCGCCGGGCAGCAGGCCTCCGTCACCGCCGCACTCAGGCAGGGCGCCGGCAAGGATGATTTCGAAGCGGACATGGAATATCTGCGAGCGCTTCAGGAAACCTTGGAGAAGACCCATGGGAAACAGCATTAAGGACATCCAGCAGATCAAGAACCTGATTGCCAAAGGCAAGGCCGCCGGCTTCCTCACCTTTGAAGAAGTCAACAAGGCCATGCCCGTTGAGATGAATTCCCCGGAACAGATTGAGGAAATCATCGGCATTTTTGATCAGCTCGAGATCGTCATTGTGGATTCAGAAAAGGACGGGAAGAAAATTCCCGTTGCCACGGCCGACCCTGACGCCGACGTCATGGATGGCCCGCTTGAGCTCATTGACGGAGAAGAAGCCGCAGATTTTTCCTCGCGCAGCACAGACCCCGTGCGCATGTACCTGCGCGAAATGGGGGCTGTTCCCCTGCTGGACAGGGATGGGGAAGTCCATATCGCCAAGAAAATTGAAATGGGCGAGCAGGATGTGCTGTACGTCCTGGTTGAAGTGCCTGTGGCGGTGGAGGAGCTCATCAGCATCGGCGAAGACCTCAAGCAGAACCGCATCAAGCTGAAGGACGTGGTCAAGACCATTGAGGAAGACGACCCCAGCGAAGACGAGCTGAACCAGCGCTCCCGGGTCATCATGCTGCTTGATGAAATCAAGCAGATTTTCAAGAAAAAGCGCAAGATATACTCGAAGCTCGACGACTGCTGCACGCTGGAACGCCGCGTCACCGCCATCCAGAAGGAAATCCTGGCCTTCAAGGAAGAGCTGGTCACACGGCTCAGGGACATCAAGCTGGAAAAGACCCTGATCGACCGCATCATTGAAACGGTTGAAGACTACGTCCGCCAGATGCGCAACTGCCAGCGCGACCTTTCCGCCTACATCCTGGCCACCGGCAAGACGCAGGAGGAAATCCAGACGCTCTTTGACAACCTGGACAGCCGCGAGCTCTCCCCCGCCAAGGTTGCCGAAGCGCTGAACATGGACGTGGACGAAATGTTCTCCTTCAAGGAAATGATCATCGGCAAGATCGAAATCCTGAAGCGCCTCCAGGATAAATGCTGCCACAACGTGACCGACCTTGAGGAAGTGCTGTGGCGCATCAAGCGCGGCATCACCGCCGCGGCCAGGGCCAAGCAGGAGCTTATCCGCTCCAACCTGCGCCTGGTCGTCAGCATTGCCAAAAAATACACCAACCGCGGCCTGCAGTTCCTGGACCTCATCCAGGAAGGCAACATCGGCCTC
>JAGADT010000087.1 GCA_017613475.1 Desulfovibrionaceae bacterium
CACCCTGTTTCCCCGCGCGCCCGGCACGCCCGGAGACCTGGGTATAAAGCTGCGCAAAGCGTTCAGCGGCGCGGAAGTCAGCGGAGAAGAGCGCACCGTCGACATCCAACAGGGCAACCAGCGTGACATCCGGGAAATGGTGCCCTTTGGAAAGCATCTGCGTGCCAACCAGCACCTGGGCTTCCCTCGCGGCAAACGCTTCCAGAATGGCCTCCATCTTCCCCGGGCAGCGCGTGCTGTCCCTATCCAGCCGCAGCACCCCGCACCCATCAGGCAAAAGCGAGGCCAGCCATTCCTCCGCCTTTTCCGTCCCCTGCCCCATCGGCAGGAAATGCATCCCCCGGCACGAGGGGCAGGGCAAGGGAAAAGGCACGCTGCATCCGCAATAATGGCAGACCATCCTCTCCAGCCCCTTATGGTAGGTCAGCGCAATATCGCAGTTTGGGCAGCGCACCGCCTTGCCGCAGTCCAGGCAGTACATCAGCGGCGCATATCCACGCCTGTTAAGCAGCACCACAGCCTGTTCGCCCGCTTCCACCGTGGACTGAAGGACCTTGAGGCTCTCCGGGGCAAGCAGGGCTTCTTCAGGCAGGGCATCGCGGATATTCACGAGGCGGATATCAGGCAGCGTACCGCCCCCTACCCTGGAAGGAAGCGAAAGAAGCCCGATGCGCCCTTCCTGGGCGGCATGGAAGGTTTTTACATCCGGCGTTGCTGAGCCAAGCACAAGAAGCGCCTTCTGCCGCCAGGCAAGAAACCAGGCCACCTCCTTTGCATGGTAAACAAGCCCTTCATCCTGCTTAAAGGACGCATCGTGCTCTTCATCCAGCACAATAAGGCCAACATTGGTGAGGGGCAGGAACAGCGCAGACCGCGTCCCAACGACCACACAGGGGGCGCTCCTGCGGGATAATTCGCCAAACACGCGTTCCTTATGGCCCGGGCTCTGATAGCCATGGAAGAAAAAGACCGCGGCTGATCCGCCCAGCATTTCCCTGGCATCCCGTCGCAGCTTCAATGCCAGGGCCACTTCCGGCGCGAGAATAAAAACCGACCTCCCGCGCTGCAGGCAGCGCTTGGCCAGTTCAAAATACAGCGCGGTTTTGCCGCTGCCCGTAACCCCGTAAACCAGTTCTGCGGCAGGCTTTCCCGCATCCAGCAGCGCTTCACAGCGAGCCGCCGCCTCCGTCTGCGCAGGAGAAAGAGAAAATAAAGGGGGAGGAGGCGGCAGCAAGCCCTCTCCAGGCTCCGGCTCCTCTTCCTCATCCCGCGTCCTGATGGCAATAAGCCCCCTGCCTGCCAGCGCATCAAGTGCCGTACGGCTCCCCGCGCCAAGTGCGCGCAAAAGGGCCCGCCGCGATACAGCCCCATGCCCATACAAATACTCCAGCACTTCCATCTGCCGCACTGCAGCAGGACGTACCGGCCATGGCGGATCCTGCAAAAGAACGCACTGTTCCGAAGCCGCTGCGTCGGCATGGGGCGCAAGCCAATCCGCATTGCCGGCAAGCCAGTCAGCAGCCAGTTCTGCACGGGCGCTTTGGGCAAGCCTGGCTACTTCACCTGAGGAAAGAAGTTCAGGACGGCTGCCGGCACGCTCCCGCCTGAGCCTCCCCCC
The DNA here is from genome assembly GCA_017613475.1 of Desulfovibrionaceae bacterium. Classification (GTDB taxonomy): domain Bacteria; phylum Desulfobacterota; class Desulfovibrionia; order Desulfovibrionales; family Desulfovibrionaceae; genus Avidesulfovibrio. The sequence continues at coordinate 1,619 of JAGADT010000087.1, forward strand.
GGCACTCCGGAACGCAGCGGGCAGCACGGAGCCTATAATTTTCCCTGGCGCCAGCATCTGCCGCTCAGCCAGGGCATAAACCATTTCTATCCAAACAGCGGGGCATAAGGGTTCGCGCTCCAAAGGCCAGAGCGCCGGCCGCAGCTTCAGCCCTTCCGGCGCTTCCCCGCCCGCGGGCAGCACCATGCCTGCGCGGATGGCCCCTGCGGCGCCCAGCGGCACAAGGAGACGCAGACCTGGCTTCCACAAGCCTTCCGGAAATTCAGGAGGCGCCGCATAGGTCAGCGTGGAGTATGGCGGAGAAAGGAGAGCAACGGCAATATTCATACGCAAATCCGCGCCGCACAGGCAAAGCCGGCCTGCACACAAAAAGCCCCTGGAAACAGGGCTTCCCAGGGGCTGCATTCACATTCTTCCGGGGGGAAACATTTTCCCCCTCCGGCGCAAGCCAATCCGCCTTGCACGCGTTCAGCCAGAGCATCCCGCATGCAACTCAGCGCAGTTCCAGGGAACTTACGCCTGCACAAGGCTCCGGATGCGCTTCAGAAGGTCATCGTGAATCTTCTCATCGCGCAGGCCAAAGTACACGTTGGCTGCAAGATAATCCACCCAGTCGCCGGCATCAAAGCGCAGACCGTTCATCTTTACGGCCAACAGACCGCGGTCAGCGGCACGCATGGCAAGGGCATCCGTCAGCTGGATTTCACCGCCTGCGCCGGGCTTTACCTTATCAAGATACGAAAAGATATCTGAAGTCAGCACATAGCGGCCCACAATCGCCAGGCGTGAGGAAACCGTGCCCACGGCCGGCTTTTCGACCAGCCCACTCACCTTGATTATGCCAGGCTCGATCTCATCGCCCATGGCGATGCCATAACGGTTCACCTTGTCAGCGGGGACTTCCATCACGCCGATGCAGGGCATGTTGTGCTCCTGCGCAACCTTCACGAGCTGCGGGATGCCGGCGGGAACGTTTTCGCCAAACATCAGGTCATCGCCGACGGTGCACGCGAACGCGTCGTCATGCCCCACGATCTCGCGCGCGCAAAGCACGGCGTGCCCAAGCCCAAGCTGCTTTTTCTGGCGGACGCTCATGATATTGACCAGCTCAGCGGCATGGAGGACCTTGTCAAGAAGCGCTGTTTTTCCTGCCTCGCGCAGCACCATTTCGAGCGCGGGATTATAATCGAAATGGTCCTCGACAACCTTCTTGTTTTGGCTGGCAACAAACACCACGTCCCGAATGCCGGCCTTCACAGCTTCTTCCACAATGTACTGAATCACCGGCTTATCATAAATGGGAAGCATTTCCTTGGGAATGTTCTTGCTCGCAGGCACAGAACGCGTTCCCCACCCGGCAACTGGAATCACAACTTTACGGATATCCATACATTACTCCTTGAAAAGGCAGACTCGAGACTTGGCAAAGTCCTGTCAGAAGACGGTTATCTGCTCTGGAACGGTTCCCTGCCCAATGCCCGCCTCCAGCGCAGCGAAAAATATTCCGCGATCCATGATCAGCGAAGCGCAGCCCGCCGACGCGGGAACAGCGCTCCAGGACAGAGGCATACGGCGGGAGCCTGCAAGAACTCAGGCCTACCTGAAGCCATGTGCTCCTGCCCTCCCCCGCAGGTAAAAGATATAACGCTGTTCCGCTGCCTGAAAACCTTATGGGGAAAGCGGCATGCCGCATGGCGGCACTGCCAGGGCGCCGCGCCCCCTTTTCATCCCTCAAGCGGCGTTCCCCGGTTTCCACCAGGAAAAACTGCTGCTTTCTTCACTTCAAGGCAGGCTGAGCAGGATTCTCCTCCTGCCTGGCGGGCTTGTTTTTCATACCCCGCCGCAGGCTGACGTAGGCGTCCCGCACGGCGATATACGGTTCAAGGGAACTGCCCACCAGGGTTTCATAGGCGCTGATGGTCGAGCCAAGGTCGTTGAACGTCATCCCGCCATGCGTCCCTGAAGCTGCCCAGGCATTGACAGGTCCACGGGGCTTCGCTCCCCAGAAGAAGGGGGAAGCCGCCTCATCACCCACAAAGCCAACGGTATCCCGCAGCGTGCTGGGACCCAGGAACGGCCAGACGATATAGCATCCTTCGCCGATGCCCCATACGGAAAGCGTAGTGCCAAAATCGGCTCCCTCTTCCGAGAAAGGAACCAGGACCCTGTCTTTTTTGGTAATATCCAAAAGTCCGCCGCCGCCCAAGGTACTATTGACGATAAAGCGGCCAATTTCAACCCACATCTGGGCAAATTCGCCCTGCAGCAAACGGTTCACGATGCGCACGGGCGCCTTTAAGTTATGGAAGACGTTGGATATTCCATTACGGAAGGGCTGCGGCACAACTGCAGTATACCCCTTATGCACAGGTTTTACAACATCAATCAGCAAGACATCATTAAACTTGAACCAAAAACGGTTCCACGGCTGGAGCGGATCCGCAATGACGGGCTCATCCTCGTCGCCATAATCCTCAAAGTCGTCTGCTGCCCCGGCGGATGCCAATGACCCGCCGGCCGCGGAAGAAGACAATGCCGCTCCGGCTTTGGCCTGATTTTTCGCCACGTCCTCCGCAATGGCAGGAGGCGCCGCGTCAGATGCGGAACCGGCATTTTTTCCCGCGCAGCCCGCCAGAAAAATGGCCAGCATACACGACAAGACCAAAATCAGCCAAAACGCGCGCGGACGGGTATTCATGGTCATTACGGCCTTTTTGCTGTCTGCTTGTCAGCTTCAGCGGCTTTCTCGCCAACACGCTTAATCAGTTCTTCAGGATTGCCCTTAAGCAAGATTTCCTTGAACTGTGAACGGTAATTTTTGATCAGGCTCACATTTTCAATAATCACGTCGTAAGCGACCCACTTTCCATTCTTAAGCATCATGCGGTAGCTCACGGGAATTGCTTTGCCGGAACTTGCTGTGACAATGGTGGAAACTTCGGCGCGGTCGCCCTTGGGGGAAAGCTTTTCGCCCACATAGTCAACTTTTTCCCCGTTGTAGCCCTGGACGCTGTTCAGGTAGGTGGCAAGCAGCAGGCGGGCGAAGGCTTCATCAAAGCGGCGCTGCTGATCTGCGCTGAATCCCTGCCATTTCGCGCCGACCGTCCTCGCCGAAAACTCGGAAAAATCAAACACCGTGTCAACGGCGGACACGATTTTATCCCGCAGGGGCGGGCGCGTGGCGGGGTTGGCGTATCCCGGCTGCTTAAGCGTGTCTATCACCTGTTCCACAACCTTTTCCAGGGCATCGCGGGGGCCTGGAGCGGCCTTAGCCCCTGCCAAGGAAAAAGCCAAAATGCCCGCCGCCAGCAACAAAACCAAACAAAAGTTCAGGATGGTACGCATGCTGTCTACACCTTTCCAAAAACATATTTGCTGATTAAAGCCTCAATATCCACTGCCGACTCCGTATCGGTAATGGTATCTCCATTGGCAAGGGGCGAGCCATTGCCGCCCGGCTGAATGTCTATGTACTTGTCGCCAATAAGCCCGCTCGTCTTGACGGAGGCGATGGCGTCGTCCGTCAGTTTCACATCACGGCTCACCTGAAGCGCAACAATGGCCATGGCTTCCTTGGGGTCCAGGCGGATTTCCGTTACCCGCCCCACGGAAACGCCGGCAATCTCCACAGCTGCCCCGACCCGCAGGCCGGAAACAGAGGTAAACCTGGCTTCCAGCGTGTATCCGTCACCGCGGCCTAGTTCCATGCGCCCCAGTTTCACCGTAAGGTACGCAATGCACAAAAGGCCCAAAAGGACAAAAAGCCCCACCACAGCTTCCCGTGTTTTTGCCATCTTCCCACTCCCGCAGGCAGCACCGCTGCGTTTACTCCTGTTCTGTTCGCAAAGGCCTTTGCCATATGCAAATGTATAAGCAGGCGTTGCCTCTTTTAGTATTCTTCCCCATCAATATCCTATGGAAAAGCTCAGGCTGTATGCACCCAAATAGCAGCCGCACGATACGGCCTCAGCGCTTCAGCCATTCATCCAGCGCGCTGCGGACTCTTGCGTCCACAGGCTGCGCGGTTAAAAGCCCCTGTTCACTGTTTGGAATGCGGTCCATAAAGCGGCGCAGATATGCGTCTTCCGACGCTTCAAGCGCCTCCACCGTTCCCGCAAAGCCCACGCCGCCTTCCCGCACCAAAATCACATGGTCGGCAATGCGGCGCACGCTGGCCAAATCGTGCGTGACCACCACCAGCGTCATGGACGGATAGAGCATTTTCATATCCAAAAGCAATTGATCCATCTGGGCGGCGTTGATGGGATCAAGACCGGAGGTCGGCTCATCGCAGAACAAAACGGGCGGCTCGGTTACAATGGCCCTGGCCAGCCCTCCGCGCTTGCGCATGCCTCCCGACAATTCGTGCGGATAATAGTCCGCGAAATCGCGCAGACCCACCAGCTCCAGCGTGCGCATGGCGGTTTCACGCAGCAGTGCCGCAGGCAGCTTTGTATGCTCTCCAAGCGGAAGGGCCACATTCTCGGCCAACGTAAGAGAGCCAAGCAGGGCGCCATCCTGAAAAAGCACGCCGAAGCGCCGCCGGATCCGGCGGAAATAGGCTTGGGGCAGGTCAAAGAAATCCCGCCCGCCATACAAAATTTTCCCAGCCATGGGCCGGGACAGGCCGATGAGATGCCTTAACAGGGTCGATTTGCCGCAGCCCGATTCCCCAAGGACCGCCGTGATGGCGCCGGAAGGGAATTGGGCGCTGATATCATGCAGCACCACTCGGCCTGGATAGCCGGCCTGAAGATGCTCAAGGCAAATATCCCAGCCTGCGCGCGCTTCCATTGCCTGAGGCTCAGTTTCATGCGTCATGATTCCCCCGAACAAGCCGTTCCGCCAGCACCCGGCTTTCACCTGAGCATGGACGACGTAACCACATAATCCGCAACAAGCACGGCCACGCAGGATATGACCACCGCTGAGGTTGTGGCATTGGCCACGGCCTCAGGTCCCCTGCCGTCTTTCCTAAGGTGCGCGAAATAGCCCTGGCGGCAGCAGATCAGCGTCATGAGCAGGGCAAAGACCAGCGACTTGATAAAGCCTTCCCAGATGTCCGTAGCGGTCAGGGAGGCAGCAATGCGCCCAAAGTAAATGCCCTCGCCAATGCCCAAAAGCTGCACGCCTGTCAGGTAGCCGCCGAAAATGCCTACCACGTCAAAAATGGACGTCAGGAGGGGAAACACCAGCACAGCGGCCAAAAAGCGGGGAGCGACCAGATAGCCCATGCCAGGGATATCCATAACTTCCAGGGCGTCGATCTGGTCTGTAATGCGCATCACGCCTATTTCCGCCGTCATGGCCGATCCTGCGCGCCCGGCAAGCATAATGGCGGTGAGCACGGGGCCAAGCTCGCGCACCAGCGTTAAGGAAACAGCCGCGCCCAAAAAACCCGTTGAACCGAATTTCACGAGCACGTAATAGCCCTGGAGCCCAAGGACCATGCCCGTAAACAGACCGATCAGCACAATAACAAAAAGCGACTGCACGCCAATGGCGTACATTTGCCGGATAACCTTGGGCGCCATTTTGGGCGTTGTGAAGATATGCCGTATTCCATCCACAAAAAAGATGAAAAAGCTGCCCAGGGTATTCAGCAAAGACAGCGCCCAACTTCCCAGCCAGACCAAAACCTTCATCCGCATATACCTTCTGCATCAGCAGAAATTGTGGGGCACTGCCCCTTTTATGCTGCATTGCGGGCGGCAATGCCGCTTTTCTCTCCCTCAGCCATGGGCTTTGGAAGAACTCCGGCTGCCTGCAATTGAATAAACGCCGCAGCGCGGCCTACCGTGCGGCAGGGGTCTTGGCCGGCTTTTTGGCGGGCTGAGGCGCGCTTTTGGGAGCAGGCCTAGCTGACGGCACGGCAGGCTTTGCCGCCGGCGCACCTACTGGTCTGCGCGACATGATGGCATCCCTCACGCCCACCTGCGCGAGCTTGCTCTTGATTTCTGCGCCCAGGGTTTCGCCGCCCCTTGCCGAAACCTGCACACGATATATGCCGCCCTTCTGGCCTTTCCCGCCCACAAG
>JAGADT010000088.1 GCA_017613475.1 Desulfovibrionaceae bacterium
GCGGAAAAAGCTGGTTTTTCGCATTGCTGCAGTAAAAACAATCCGCCGCAGCGAAGCGGCAGGGAAGATGAGGGTTGCATGCGTGAAAAAGCGCTGCTAAGGCGCAGGCGCCCTGCCTTGGGGTAGAGCAGGGCGCGGGCTTAGAAAAGCACGTTTTGGCACATAAGACAAGGCTTATGATAACGCACATGCCGCACTTTGCAGAAAATGCCTCCGCTGAAAACGTAAGGCATGGAGGGTGGCGTTCAACTCGATGTTATTCCTGGTATTTTGTGCTTTGCGTATTGTTTCAGCAAAAAATTTTATTTATTATCCTATGTCTTTTATTCAATATAAGAGAATGCCAGAAAGCCCTGCAAGGATGATGAGCAAAATGGGGGATACCGGTTTTTTCATGAAAAGCCTGGATGCAAGGATTGCCAGCCCTAAGAGAATGCAGATCGCCAGGTCATTATAGTCAATGCGTATTTTGAAATCAGGCGTCACAAATACCTTGAGGAGCATGAAAAGGCCTGTTGCAAGGATAATCCCCATGAGGCTTGGCTTTATCCCCTTGAGCAGGGGCTGCACATAGGAGAGCTTTTTTTGCAGGAAGGCTGTGATGAGCAGGATAAGGATGAAAGAGGGCAGCACAACGCCGATTGTGGCGGCAGCAGCGCCCCAAAAGCCGGCCTGCGAACTGCCGATGTATGTTGCGGCGTTGACCATAATCGGCCCGGGGGTTGATTCGCTGATGGCTATGATGTCTGCAAAGGCATTGATGTCCATCCAGCCGCGTGAAAGCACGCTCTCCTGAATGAGGGGGATGGCCCCGTAGGCGCCGCCAAAGGCAAAAGTTCCGATTTTCAGGAATTCAATGAATAGGGAAAGGTAAATCATGATTTGCCTCCGGCTTTTTTGGGCAGGCCATAAATGCACAGGCCAATGATTCCCGCGATGATAATGAGATATATCGTGGAAAAGTGGATGTTTAAAATGTTTAAGGCAAGGACTGTGCAGGCAAATGTGGCAGCCAACAGGATTCCTACCTTCTTGTTTTTTGTTTTCATAAGCATTTTTTTCATCATGGTTACAGCGGCCATGATAATCAGCAAGGCAACAGCGATCCGTATTCCCCTGAAGGCATTGATGACAGCCTGATACTGCATCCATTTTTGAAAGAGGACAGATATGAGAAGGATAATAATGAAAGAAGGGAGGATCATGCCAAAGGTTGCTGCCAGGGCGCCTGTGAATCCGGCTTTTTTATACCCTGTATACGTTGCGCAGTTAATGGCTATGGGCCCTGGCGTTGACTCAGCAATAACAGTGATGTCGGTCAATTCGTCAGGAGTGATCCACTGCCTTTTTTCAACGCATTCATGATTGATCAGGGAAATCATGGCGTAGCCTCCGCCGAAAGTGAAGGTGCCAATCTTGGCGAAGGTGAGGAATAATTCCATTAAGGTATTCATAATGCTTCCTGTTTTTTGAATTCGCAGTGGCAGGTTTTGGCATTGCGGTCCAGTGAAAGGGCTTGGCCGCGCATGCTTTCAAAAGCCTCCGCAATGGCGTCAACAGCGGCTTGCACCGGCATGTAGTGCATATGATGCCCAAAGCGCTCGCCGTAAACCAGGCCTGCTGTCTTCAGTATTTTTAAGTGCTGGGAGACGGCTGATTCCGTGATCCCCATTTTTTTGGCCAGTGAGCGCACGCAATGCTTGCGCGTAAGCAGCAGTGAATAGATGCCGAAGCGTGTAGGATCGCCCAGGGCCTTGAGGAGTTCCGCGATGTCCATGAAATGCCTTTAATTAAGTATTTACTAAATCTTATTCAGTGTCAATACGCACAGGCGCAAAAAACCGGAGTGCCGCTTGCGCGGCGCTCCGGTTCTGCAATGGCCAGGCGTCCCATAAAGCGGGACGGAGGCAAAACGTTTAGGCGGCTTTGGCTGCGTTAACGGCCTTGGCGAGGCGGGAAACCTTGCGGGCCGCGTTCTTCCAGTGCAGGACGCCCTTGCTGGAAGCCTTGCCGATGGTGGACGTGGCAACGGTCAGCAGCTGGGCGGCCTTTTCCTGGTCGCCGGCCTTGACAGCCGCGCGCACGGCCTTGACCACGCTGCGGATGCGGGTCTTGACGGCGCGGTTGCGGGCGTTGTGTTTCAGGTCTTGCTTGTGGCGTTTGAGAGCGGATTTATGGTTAGCCACGATAGTCCTCCGAAAAGTCATTGGGATTGAAGCATTGGCAAATTCACCGCTGCCTGGCAGGCGGCGGATACATCACAAAACGTTGGAAGTTCAAATTCCTAGCCTGATTGCCGCCCGCCGTCAAGTCTTTTAACAAGCGGGAGCAGGGAGGCGCTGCCCCTGCTTTTGGAGCGCAAAGTGCAGGAGCGTGCGCACGGCAAAGCCGCTGGCTTCTTTTTTCCCTTCTTCCGTAAAGAACGCGGGGCCGGCGATATCAAGGTGGATCCAGCGGATGTCCGGCTCAACAAACTGGGCAAGGAAGGCGGCGGCAATGCAGGCGCCCCCTTCCCGCGGCCCGCTGTTTGCAAAGTCCGCCGTCTGGCTCTTGAGCCCCTCAAAATAGAGGTCCCAGAGCGGGAGCGGCCAGAAGCGCTCGCCGACCGTGCGCCCGATATCCAGGATGCGTTCAGGAAGCAGGGGGTCGCGGCTGAAGGCGCCGGCGGTATGCTGGCCAAGGGCCACAACGCACGCGCCTGTCAGCGTGGCAATGTCAACCATGGCGCGCGGATGCCAGATTTTCTGCGCGTAGGCCAGGGCGTCGCATAACACAAGCCTGCCTTCCGCGTCGGTGTTGGTGATTTCAACGGTATGCCCGGCAAGCGTGGCGGCAACGTCGCCGGGCCTGGCGGCGCTGGGGCCCGGCATGTTTTCCACGCAGGGAAGCAGCCCCGCGATGCGGCATTGGGGGCGGAGCCTGGCTACGGCCTTGAATACGCCCAGCACGGCGGCCGCTCCGGACATGTCCTCCTTCATCGTGACCATGCTTTTGCCTGGCTTGAGGCAGAGCCCGCCGCTGTCAAAGGTCAGCCCCTTGCCAATGAGCACAAGGGGATCATCGTTTTCGTGTCCCTCAGGCGCGTAGTCCAGCACAACAAGGCGGGGCGGGTTGGCAGAGCCTTTGGCTACAGCCAGGAGCGCGCCCATGCCCTCAGAGCGGAGCTCGTCCGGCCCAAGCGTCCGGCAGGAAACATCGGGGGAGGCATCCGCGAGCCGCTCTGCTTCCTCAGCAATGTAAGCCGGCGTAATGCGGTTGGCCGGGCCGTTGATGAGTTCCTTGGCCCAGATAACGCCTTCCGCTCCTGCCTGGGCTTCATCAAGCGCGGCTGCGAGCTCAGGGGAGAGTTCCTCTTCGCAGAGCAGCAGGAGTTCCGGATCTGCCGCATCGGCGGCAAGCGCCTTGGCGCTTTTGTATTGTGTCTGGCGGTAGAGGCCTGCCAGGGCGCCGAACACGGCTTCGCGCAGGATGACAGCGGCATTGCCGTCAGTGGCATCCCCATCCAGC
>JAGADT010000010.1 GCA_017613475.1 Desulfovibrionaceae bacterium
AATACTGCTCCATAAGGTGCGAGAGCGTGTCAAAAATGCCGCTGGCCATCTGGAGCCTGGGCACGGTGAAGGTGAGCTCGGGATTGAGAAGGGAAAACCTGGGGTACACAAAGGAGGGGAAGACGCGCCCCTGCTTGAGCATTTTTTCTTCGTGAGTGATGACAGAACCACCGTTCATTTCAGAGCCTGTGCCAGCCATGGTGAGAATGGCAGCCACTGGCACGACCTTGTTGCTTACGGGTTCACAGTTAATCCAGTAGCGTTCCCAGGCATCGCCTTCGCAGTAGGCAGAAACGGAAATCGCCTTGGCGCAGTCGATGGTGGATCCGCCGCCCACGGCAAGAATCAGATCGATGTTATGCTCGCGGACAAGGCGCGCGCCTTCCATCATTTGCCTGTAGGTCGGGTTTGACTTTATGCCCGGCAATTCGACGACGCATTTGCCGCAGGACTGAAGGATGCCGATGACCTTGTCGTAGAGCCCTGATTTTTTGATGGAGCTTTTCCCATAAACGAAGAGCACGTTTTTCCCGAAGCCTTCGAGTTCGGCGGAAAGCTTTTCAAGCGCATTGCGCCCGAAATGGATTGTGGTTGGGTTATGATACGTGAAATCGAATTTCATGGCTGTCTCCTAGAGCAGGGCGGCAAGCGCCTCAGTCACGCGGTCAAGGTGCTCTTCCGTCATGGCGTTCCAGAGCGGGAGGCGGATGAGGCGCTCGGAGAGGTCTTCCGTTTTGGCCATGCTGCCGTGCACGCGGCAGAAGCGTTTGCCTGCCGGGGAGGAATGCAGGGGGATGTAGTGGAACACGGCGCTGATGCCGCGCTGCTTGAGGCCTGAAAGCACGGCGGCGCGGTCGATGCCGGGGGCCAGGAGCACATAGTACATGTGGGCGTTGTGCCCGCATTCCGCAGGGATTACGGGGCGCCGGAGCACGCCTTTTTCCTCCAGCCCTGCAAGGCGGGCGTGGTACCCTTCCCAAAGGTCCATGCGCATCTGGTTGATGCGCTCGGCGTCTTCAAGCTGGGCGGAAAGGAAGGCGGCCACGATTTCCGCCGGCAGGTAGGAGGAGCCGGCGTCCTGCCAGGTGTACTTATCCACTTCGCCGCGGAAGAAGCGGCTGCGGTCCGTGCCCTTTTCGCGCAGGATTTCGCCTTTCAGCGTGTCTTCCTGGCGGTTAATTAAGAGCGCCCCGCCTTCGCCTGAAATGATGTTTTTGGTTTCGTGGAAGCTTATGGCGCCGCTATCGCCAAGGGTGCCCAGGGGGCGGCCCTTGTAGCTGGCAAGCAGACCCTGGGCCGCGTCTTCCATCACATGGAGCTTATGCCTGCCGGCAATGGCCAGGATCGCGTCCATTTCGCAGCCCACGCCGGCATAGTGGACAGGCACAATGCCTTTGGTGCGCGGGGTAATGGCGCCTTCAATGAGCGTTTCGTCGATATTGAGCGTGTCTTCCCGGATATCCACAAAAACGGGCACGCCCCCGCGCAGGACAACAGCGTTGGCTGTGGAAACAAAGGTGTAGGAAGGCATGATGACTTCGTCGCCCGGGCGGATATCCATCAGCATGGCGCCCATTTCCAGCGCCGCCGTGCAGGAATGCACAATCAGCGCTTCCCTGCAGCCCGTTTTTTCTTCTAGCCAGGCTTTGCAGCGCTTGGTAAAGGCTCCGTCGCCGGAAAGCTTCCCGGCCTTAAGGGCTTCCGCGATGCGCGGAAGCTCCGTGCCTGCGATATAGGGGACATTGAAGGGGATCTGTGTCATGGTCTTGGTTCCGCTTTCAGGGGACACGGTGTTTGGTTTCAGTCAAAAAGCATTGCACCTGACATGGGCCTTGTCAAGGCGTCCGATAATGCGCATCTCCCCGTATTTTTGGGGGAAATCAGCGGAGCGCCGCTTCCTTAAGCCCTTCCGCAAGGGTGGGGTGCGCGTGGATGGTCTGTGCCAGGTCTTCTGCCGTGCAGCCTTTCTGCATGGCAAGGGCCGCTTCGGCAATAAGGTCTGAGGCATGGGCCCCCGCAATATGCGCGCCCACAAGGCGGCCTGTGCCTTCTTCCGTGATGAGCTTGAAGAAGCCTGCAAGCTCGCCCATGGCCTGGGCCTTGCCCAGTTCCCTGGTCTGCAGCACCGTGGCTTTCACAGTGAGCCCGGCGGCCTTTGCCTGCTCTTCCGTAAGCCCAGCTTCGCCGATCTCCGGGGTGGTGAAGATGGCGGAGGGCACCACATCATAGCGCTGCGCGCGCGGCGCTTCAGGGTGCAGGATGTTGTATATTGCCGTCCGCGCTTCGGCTTCGGCCATGTGCGCCAGCATAATGTGCTTTGGGCCCAGGATGTCGCCAATGGCATAGACGCCCGGCGCGCTGGTCTCCAAAAATTCGTTGGCCGCAATCCAGCCGCGCTCATCCGTCCGGATGCCCGCTGCTGCAAGGTTAAGCCCCTCAGTGCGGGGCCTGCGCCCAATGGTCACGCAGACATGCGAAACCGCAATGTCCCGCGGCGCGGGGGCGGCGTTTTTGTCCGCAGGGCCGGTGGTCACAAGGAGCCCGTCCTGTCCGCGCTTTATGTTCAGCACGGTGCGCCCTGTTTCTATGGCAATGCCCTTCTTTTTCATTTCCCTTTGCAGCAGGCGGCTGATATCGGCGTCAACAGAGGGCAGGGGGAGCAGGCGCCCCTGGCCTTCCACAAGGGTGACCCTGGCGCCGAAGCTGCGGTAAACCTGGGCAAGCTCGCAGCCGATGACGCCGCCGCCCACAATGAGCAGGTGAGCCGGGACCTCCCTGAGGTTCAGCGCGTCCGTGCTGGAAAGGATGCGCTCATGGTCCGGCTCAAGCCCCGGCAGGTCAAGGGGCTCGGCGCCTGCGGCAAGCACAACTGCGCCGCCCTCAAGCTCGCTTGAGCCCTCGGGGCCGGATACCCGGATTGCCTTGCCGCCAATAAAGGAAGCCTTGCCCTGCATGAGGCAGACGCCCTTTGCCGCGGCCGTTTTTTTCAGCCCGCCTTCCAGCACGGAGATCACGCGCTCTTTCCTGGCCAGAATGGCCGGCATGTCCGGGGTCGGGGGCGTTCCGCCGGCGAGCCCAAATTCGGCATAGCGCGCGGCGTTGTCCAGGATGTCAGCCGTGGCCCGCAGCGATTTGGTGGGGATGCGGCCGGCGTGCAGGCAGGTGCCGCCAGGGGCGTCCTGTTCAATAAGGATGGTTTCAAGCCCGGCATCAGCAGCCGAAAAGGCAGCCGTATAGCCGGCCGGGCCTGCGCCGATGATGATCACTTTCATGCCATGTTCCTTTAAGG
>JAGADT010000089.1 GCA_017613475.1 Desulfovibrionaceae bacterium
AATTGGCGGGCTGACTGTTTTCAAGTCCGTGCACCGCAGGCTGCCGGCGGAGGACCTTTTGTACCTTGGCGACAACGCGCGGGTCCCCTATGGCACCAAAAGCCACGATACCATTATCACATACGCCTGCGAATGCGCCGCAAAGCTGGTGGAAGAGGGCGTAAAATACCTGGTGGTGGCCTGCAACACCATTTCCGCCATTGCGCTGCCCTGCCTGCGCGAAAAATTTCCGGATGTCCCTGTCATGGGCGTTGTGGAGCCTGGAGCCCAGGCTGCCTGCCGCGCTTCCAAAAGCGGGCGCATTGCCGTTATCGCCACTCCTTCTACTGTGCGCGGCGGAGCCTATGCCGATGCCATCCGCCGCCATAGGCCGGATGCGGAGGTGACCAGCGTTTCCTGCCCGCTCTTTGTGCCCCTGGTTGAGGAAGGCTGGTTTGGCGGGCCATTGGTGGAAGGCATTGCCGCCCAGTATCTTGACCCTGTTTTTGCCAGGCCTGACAAGCCGGATTGCCTTGTGCTTGGCTGCACGCACTATCCGCTCTTGTCTGAAACGCTTCGCCGGGTCATCGGCCCTGAGCCGGTGATTGTGGATTCCGCGGAAACAACGGCCGAAAGCCTGGCCCAGGCTCTTCAGAGCGCCGGGCTGGCCAATGAGCCGGGGCGGAAGGGGACCGCGCGTTTCTTTACAACGGACGACGCCCGCCGCTTTTCACGCATTGGCGCGCGCTTTTTGGGCAAGGATGTGTGCAGCGACAATGTGTCGCATGTTGAGCTGTGAAAAGGAGAAAAGAATGCCTTACGCTCCCATACCAATGGTTCCGGGACCTGTGACGCTCCATCCTGATGTGATCAGCGCGTTTTCCCGCGATTACGGTTCCGGCGATCTTGAGCCGGACTTCATGTCCCTTTACGACGCGGCCTCGCGAAATATCGCCTTGCTCATGGGCACGAAAAACGATGTGGTGCTGATGAGCGGCGAAGGGATGCTGGCCCTTTGGGCAGGCCTGAAAAGCTGCCTCAGCCCGGGGGATGCCGTGGTCTGCGTCGGCACTGGCGTATTCGGGGATGGCGTGGCGGATATGGCGCGTTCCTTCGGCTGCAAAGTGGAATTGGTATCACTGCCCTATAATTCCACAATCAGCGACCTCGCGCCCATTGCCGACGCCATTAAGCGCCTCCGTCCCGTGATGCTTACAGCCGTGCATTGCGAAACGCCCTCCGGCACGCTGAACCCTCTTGCCGAGCTTGGCCGCCTGAAAAAGGAGCTGGGGGTCCCCCTGTTCTATGTGGATGCCGTGGCCAGCCTTGGCGGCGCGCCTGTGCAGGCCGACGCCTGGAATATTGACCTGCTTTTGGGCGGCTCGCAGAAGTGCCTTTCCGCACCGCCATCCATGAGCATGATAGGCGTGAGCGAGGCGGCGTGGGAGCGCATTGAAGATGTGAATTACCAGGGCTACGATGCCCTCGCTCCCTTCCGCAATGTCCGCTCTGAGGGGCTCTTCCCCTATACGCCTGACTGGCATGGCGTGGCTGCGCTCCATGCGGCAACGCAGGCCCTTTTCCGTGAGGGGCTGGAAAAGGTTTTTGCACGCCACGAACGGGTCGCGCAGAAATGCCGCGAGGGGCTCAGGACCATGGGCATAAGCCTGTGGACGGCGCCTGATGCCGTAAATTCCCCGACGGTTACGGCGGCGCTGGTGCCTCCCCGCTTCTCATGGTCGGAGTGGCGCGCCCGTTTGCGCGCCCATGGGCTTGTGTGTGCCGGGAGCTATGGGCCCATGGCCGGAAAGGTCTTCCGTTTGGGGCATATGGGCGTTCAGGCTCAGGATTACCTTATGGATGAGGCGCTGCGCGCCATTGGCGCCGCCATAGGCGGCTCTCTGTAGCTTGCAGTTTTTGGGGCGTCCCTGCTTCGGGCTGGGACGCCATGTTTTGTTTTCAGCGGGGGCATGCCCCCTTTTTTGCTTTTCCAGGGGAGTTAAATGGGCATCACAACCACGCAGAAGATGGGCGTCGCCGCGCTGATCATGGCCGGAAGCGTGTTTCTTTCCCGCCTGATGGGCCTGGTTCGGGATAAGGTTGTTTCGTGGCAGTTTGGGGCGGGGGCTGAGCCGGACGTGTATTTCACCGCCTTTGTCGTGCCCGATTTCCTCAATCATCTCCTGGCCGGCGCGTACATCTCCATTACGCTCATCCCCCTTTTGGCCATGTGCTTTAAGGAAAACGAGGAGGATGGCAGGCGTTTTTTCAGCGCGGTGTTCTGCTGGGCCGCGGCGGGCATTACGCTGCTGACATTCCTGGCCTGGGTCGCCGCGCCCATGCTGGCGCCGTGGGTCGGCCCCGGCTTTGGGGCGGAAGGGCAGGCGCGCCTCGTGACCTTCCTGCGCATCATCCTGCCCGCGCAGATATTTTTCCTGCCCGGCGCCTGCCTGAGCGCTGTGCTGTATATCCGCCGCCAGTTTATGATTCCCGCGCTGACGCCGCTGATTTATAATGCGGGCATCATCGCCGGCGGTCTGCTTTGGCCAGGCGACGGCATGGAGGGCTTCTGCTGGGGCGTGCTGGCGGGTGCGGCCCTTGGCGCGTTTTTCCTGCCGCTTTGGGGCGTATGGCGCGGAGGAATCCGCTTATCGCTTTGCTGGCGGCACAAGAGCCTGAAAAAGCTTGCCCTCATGGCCCTGCCGCTGATGCTGGGGCTTTCCGTGACAGCGCTGGATGAGCAGTTTGTCCGTTTGTTTGGCTCCATGGCAGGGGAGGGCGCCGTGAGCCTGCTCAATTATGCGAGAAGGATCATGATGGTCCCCGTCGGGGTTGTGGCCCAGGCTGCCGGCGTGGCGTCGTTTCCTTTTTTGGCTGCCCTGGCGGCGAAGGGTGATACGGAAGGCTTTGAGCAGACCCTGAAATCCGCCCTGCGCGGCAGTGTCTATGTTGTTCTTCCCCTGTGCGGCCTGATGATGCTCTTAAGCGCGCCCATTTTGGGATTTTTGTTTGAGGGCGGGCGCTTTACCGCAGCTCAGACAGCCGGGGCCGCTCCGCTCCTGCAGATCATGCTCCTTTCAGTGCCCTTCTGGACCATTCAGCAGGTGGTGGGGCGCGCTTTTTATGCGAGGCAGGATACGCTCACGCCGGCGGTTGTCGGCACGCTGGCCACGCTGGCCGCCCTTTGCGTTTACCCCCAGGCTGCGCAGCAGTGGGGCGCAGTCGGCGTGGCCGTTGTAACCGCCGGCTCCATTGTGCTCTATACTGTGGCGCTGTGCCTGGTGTGGAAGCGGGGCAAGGGGCATGGCACGTTTGAGGGGCTTGGCTCGCCTGTTTGGGCAGGCTCTGCCTTAACCTGCGCGGCTGCGGCTGCCGGGTGGGGCGCGCTCTCGCTGCTGCAGCCCTGCTGCGTGTCGCTCGCTGCCCGCTTATCTTCCGTGCTTCCCCTGTCTTCCGCCCTCATAAGCCACAGCCTGCGCCTGGCCATAGGGACGCTGATTTTCTGCCTGGTGTACGTTGCCCTGGCTGCGTTTGCCTGGCCTGATGCGCTGCGGATCCGCCGTAAAAATCCTGTTAAAAAACCTTGACACAGCAGGGTTTATTGTCTAATTAGAGCGTTGTTGCTGCCATTTTGGCGGCAAACCCTGTGCGGCAGGGAAGGGCAGTGCAAGCCCATGCAGCAGCAAAAAGGGTATTCCCTGGCTATTGCAGGTGCTTGATGCTGATTTTTCTATTCAGCAGTTCTGCTCTGCAGCGCCGGTCGGGCAAAGGCTGACCGGTTTGACATTTTGCAGGCGTCACCGATGCCGAAAGGATGTCAGGAATTTCCGGAGCAACGCGCTCCCGGAGAGGCTTGAAGAGGCTTATGCCTCAAGGTGACCCTGCGGGACCACCTGTCTTGGTTGGATAATGTCCAATACGGGCCAGGCGGCGAAACATGGGTTGGCTTCGTGCCCTTCTGGTTATGAAAAGGGCAGCGAAGGAAGGACCGGGTTGCGCCGCAGAACGGCGCCCGACCTCTCATCAGTCCCCATCCTCCGCTTATTCGAAGTCAACGCATCCCGTGCCTGAAAAACACGGGTGTCTGCTGTTTTGCAGCCCGGTCTATTGCCTGGGTCAGTCGAAGCGCCTGCTTCGGCGCCGGCCGCCGACATAAGGCGGCCCGTTTGTGGAACTCCGGAACCGATCGCCAGCAATGGCGGCAAGGCCGGAGAGTGTGTTGCGAGAAGAACGGAGTAAACACAATGACGACAGTGAGCAGTGATCGTATCCGCATAAAGCTCAAAGCTTACGATTACCGCATCCTTGACAAGGCTGTGGCGGAAATCGTCGATACGGCGCGGAATACGGGAGCCGGCGTTGCCGGGCCTATCCCGCTGCCTACCAGCATTAACAAATTTACAGTGAACCGTTCCGTGCACGTGGATAAGAAATCCCGTGAACAGTTTGAAATGCGGATTCACAAGCGGCTTATGGACATCCTGGAACCCACGCAGCAGACCGTGGACGCGTTGGGCAAGCTCAGCCTGCCCGCCGGCGTGGATGTGGAAATCAAGCTTTAGCGAGGAATGTCATGGCTGAGAAAATGGGAATTCTGGGTCGAAAGCTTGGCATGACCCGCATCTTTGCCGGTGACGGCGCTTCTGTGCCCGTGACCGTGATTCAGGCCGGACCCTGCGCCGTGACGCAGGTCAAGACCGTGGAATCTGACGGTTACAACGCCATCCAGATCGCCTTCGGTGAAACAACGGAAAAACATGTAACCAAGCCCATGCGCGGTCATTTCGGCAAGGCCGGAGCCGGCCTGTACAGCACCGTGCGCGAAATCCGCCTGGAAGACGCGCCCGCTGCCGAAGTCGGCCAGATGCTGAATGCTGACCTGTTTGCCGCGGGAGACCGCGTCAAGGTGACTGGCACGAGCATTGGTAAAGGATATCAGGGCAGAATGCGCCGCTGGAACTTTGCAGGCTGCAAAGACACCCACGGCTGTGAAAAAGTGCACCGCAACAACGGTTCGGTTGGTAACAACACCTTCCCCGGACACGTGTTCAAGGGCAAGAAAATGGCTGGTCACTGGGGCAATGAAACCGTGACCGCGCTGAACCTGGAAGTTGTGGATGTCCGTCCCGAAGACGGCGTTATCCTCGTTCGCGGCGCAGTGCCCGGGCCCAAAAACGGCCTCGTTATGGTGCGCAAGCAGTAGGCAGGGAGAGAGAAGCAATGGCTGTCGTAAAAGTATACGATCAGGACAAGGTTGAACAGGGCGAAGTCACCCTGTCCGCCGATGTGTTCGAGGTCGCGGTGAGGCCGGAGATTCTCCACCTCGTGGCACGTGCGCAGCAGGCCGCTAAGCGCGCCGGCACACATGCCGCCAAAACCCGTGCCTATGTTTCCGGCGGCGGCGTGAAGCCCTGGCGACAGAAAGGCACCGGCCGCGCCCGTTCCGGGTCAAACCGTTCGCCCGTGTGGCGCGGCGGCGCTGTGGTTTTCGGACCCCAGCCCCGCACGTACGAATTCAAGGTCAACAAGAAAATCAGGAAGCTTGCCCTGCGCATGGCGCTGACCGCCAAGCTCGCAGGCGACGCGCTGATGGTCGTCAAGAACATTGAGATTGCCGAACCCAAGACAAAGCTCTTCGCCGGTGTCGCCGATAAGCTTGGCCTTGAAAAGGCGCTGATCATCGCCCCGGAAGCGACGCGCAATGTGGCTCTCGCCTCCCGCAACCTTCCTGGTGTCAGCCTGACGACGCCCGACCAGCTCAGTGTGTACGAGATCCTCAAGCACAAGCAGGTCGTGCTTCTGGAAGGCGCCGTGGAACCCGTTGAAACGCGGCTGAAATAAGAGGTTCATCATGGATTATACCCAGATTCTCCTGCGGCCCGTGGTGACGGAAAAGGCGACCGCCCTGCGCGACGCCAATCAGGTCGCGTTTTTCGTTCATCCCGATGCCAACAAGATCGAGATCAAAAAGGCTGTGGAAAAGGCCTTCAATGTTAAGGTTGTCGATGTCAACGTCGTCACCCGCAAGGCCGGCGAAAAAGTGAGGAACCGCAAGGTGGTTCACGTTCCCGGCTGGCGCAAGGCGTATGTCACGCTGGCCGCCGGTGAAAAGATTGAGTTCTTCGAGGGAGTGTAAGTCATGGCTGTGCGCAAACTCAAACCCACCTCGGCTGGACGCCGTTTTCAGACGGTGTCCGATTTTGAGGAAATCACGCGGACAACGCCTGAAAAATCCCTGACTGAAGGGCTTACCAAAAAGGCTGGCCGCAACAATCAGGGACGCGTCACGAGCCGCCGCCGCGGCGGCGGTGTGAAGCGCCAGTACCGCATCATCGACTTCAAGCGCAATAAGTTTGGCATCCCCGCCACGGTTGCGCATATTGAATACGATCCCAACCGTACGGCCCGCATTGCCCTGCTGCAGTATGCCGACGGCGAAAAGCGCTATATCCTGGCCCCCAACGGCGTGCGCCAGGGCGACGCGCTGCTGGCCGGCGACAACGCAGATATCAAGCCCGGCAACGCGCTGCCCATGCATCGTATTCCCGTTGGCACGAACCTGCACAACATTGAGCTGTATCCCGGCCGCGGCGGCCAGCTCTGCCGTGCTGCCGGCGCTTACGCCCAGCTCGTTGCCAAGGAAGGCACCTACGCCCTGCTGCGCATGCCCTCCGGCGAAGTCCGCAAGGTTCTTGCCACCTGCCTCGCCACTGTCGGACAGGTTGGCAACATCCAGCACGAGAACATTTCTCTTGGCAAGGCCGGCCGCAACCGCTGGCTGAACCGCCGTCCGAAAGTGCGCGGCGTCGCCATGAACCCGATTGACCACCCCCTGGGCGGCGGCGAAGGCAGAAGCTCCGGCGGACGCCATCCTGTTTCCCCGTGGGGTATGCCGGCCAAGGGCTATAAGACCCGTGATCCGAAGAAACCTTCGTCGCGGCTCATCGTCAAGCGCCGCGGCCAGAAGTAGGAGCGCATATGCCCAGATCACTGAAGAAAGGTCCCTTCGTGGACGATCATCTGATGAAAAAGGTGGATGCGGCGGTGGCCAGCAATGACCACCGGGTCCTGAAGACCTGGTCGCGCCGTTCCACGGTTTTGCCTGAAATGGTCGGTCTGACGTTTGCCGTGCATAACGGGAAGAAGTTCCTCCCCGTCTTTGTCACGGAAAACATGGTCGGCCACAAGCTCGGCGAATTCTCGCCCACCCGTACCTTCCATGGGCACGCGGCGGACAAGAAAACCAAAGCCGCGAAGAAGTAGCGGGGACGCCATGGAATCGAAAGCAATCGCCAAATATGTGCGCGTCGCTCCGCGCAAGACGCAGCTGGTAGCCCGCAACGTCAAGGGGCTTCCCGTTGAGCAGGCCCTGAACATCCTGCGCTTCACGCCGAATAAGCCCGCCGGGGTTATTCTGGCTGTGGTACGCTCCGCGCTTGCCAATGCGGAACATAATTCCAACCTCGACGTGGACAACCTTTATGTCAAGGATGTGCTCGTTAACGAAGGCCCAGCCTGGAAGCGCTTTATGCCGCGCGCCCAGGGCCGCGCCACCCATATTCGTAAACGGACCAGCCACGTCACTGTGATACTCGCGGAAGGGCAGGAATAAGATATGGGTCAGAAAGTACATCCGTACGGATTGAGGCTTGGATACAACAAGAACTGGCAGTCCCGCTGGTTCAGCAAGAAAGACTATCCTGCCTTTGTGTTTGAGGACCATAAGATCCGCCAGCATGTGAAGAAGCTTCTTTACAGCGCGGGCGTGTCCAAAATTGAGCTCGAGCGCGCCGGCGGCAAAATCCGCCTCATCCTCTCCACTGCCCGCCCGGGCATTGTGATTGGCCGCAAGGGCGCTGAAATCGAAAAGCTCCGCGGGGACCTGCGCGCCAAGTTTGGCCGCGAATTCTCCCTGGAAGTGAACGAAATCAGGCGTCCTGAAGTGGATGCGCAGCTCGTTGCCGAAAGTATCGCCCAGCAGCTTGAGCGCCGCGTTGCCTTCCGTCGTGCCATGAAGCGCACGGTTTCCCAGGCCCGCAAGTTTGGCGCCGAGGGCATCAAGATTACCTGCGGCGGCCGCCTTGCCGGCGCGGAAATCGCCCGCAGCGAATGGTACCGCGACGGACGCGTGCCGCTTCAGACGCTGCGCGCCGATATTGATTACGGGTTCGCTGAAGCTCGGACCACCTATGGGATCATTGGCATCAAAGCCTGGGTCTACAAAGGTGAAATCCTTGACAAAGAGGTTGAACGCTAATGCTTGCTCCCAAAAAAGTAAAATTCCGCAAGTGGCAGAAAGGCCGCCTGCGCGGGCCCGCGCTCCGCGGCGCCACGATTGCCTTTGGCGACATCGGCCTGAAGACGCTTGAGCACGGAAAGCTCTCGAGCCAGCAGATTGAAGCGGCTCGTATCGCCATGATGCGCCACATCAAGCGCGGCGGCAAAGTGTGGATCCGTGTGTTCCCCGACCGTCCTGTTACCGCCAAGCCTCTTGAAACCCGTCAGGGCAGCGGTAAGGGTGCCCCTGTCGGCTGGTGCGCCCCGATCAAGCCCGGGCGCATCCTGTACGAAATCAAGGGCGTCAGCATTGATCTTGCCAAGGAAGCCCTCTACCTTGCAGCGCGCAAGCTTCCTGTAAAGACCGCCATCGTGATGAGGGAAGGAATATAGCATGAAAGCGGCCGAACTGAAGAATCTCGGCGTGGACGAACTCAAGTCCAAGCTCGAAGAAAAACGGAAAGAACTCTTTGATCTGCGCTTCCAGCACGGCACGGCCCAGTTGGAGAAGACCGCCAGCCTTAAGGCCGGGCGCAAGGATATCGCGCGGATTTTGACCGTCCTGAAGGAAAAGGAATAAACGTCATGTCCGAAGCAATGGAAGAACGCAAGGGACGGGTGCTTGTCGGCACCGTGGTCAGCGACAAGAGCGACAAGACCATTGTCGTCCGCGTTGAAACGCTGGTCAAGCATCCCCTGCTCAAGAAATACGTGCGGCGGCGCAAAAAGTTTACGGCCCATGATCCTGAGAATGCCTGCGGCATGGGCGATAAAGTGAAAATCATCGAATACCGTCCCATGAGCCGCAACAAGCGGTGGCACCTTGTGTCCATCCTTGAAAAGGCCATCTAGGGGAGACCGTCATGATTCAGGTAGAATCCACCCTCCAGGTGGCGGACAACTCGGGCGCCAAAAAAGTGGCCTGCATTAAGGTTCTTGGCGGCTCCCATCGCCGTTACGCCACCGTAGGCGACATCATCATGGTGTCTGTGAAGGAAGCCATCCCTCACAGCAAAGTTAAGAAAGGCGACGTGATGCAGGCCGTTATCGTGCGCACCAGCAAGGAAGTGCGCCGCGTCGACGGCTCCTACATCCGTTTTGACACCAATGCCGCCGTGCTTCTCTCCAAGCAGGGCGAACCGGTAGGAACCCGCATCTTCGGACCTGTCGCCCGCGAACTGCGCGCCAGGAATTTCATGAAGATCGTTTCCCTTGCCCCCGAAGTCCTCTAGGAGTCTTGCCATGAAGCAGTTCCGTATTCATAAAGACGACAAGGTGATGGTCATCGCGGGCAAGGACCAGGGGAAAATCGGCCGCGTGATGAAGGTGCTCCGCAAGTCTGACCGCGTGCTGGTTGAAAAGCTGAACATGGTCAAGCGCAATGTGAAGCCCAATCCCTACCGGCGCGAACCCGGCGGTATTGTGGACAAGGAAATGCCCATCCATGTGTCCAATCTCATGGTCGTGTGCAGTAAATGCAACGTTCCCACCCGCGTCGGATACCGCGTCGCGGAGGACGGCAAAAAAATCCGCTTCTGCAAGAAGTGCAACGCTACGCTGTAGGTGACCGCCAATGACCCGTCTTGAAACAATCTATCGTGAGAAAGTCGTTCCGGCTCTGCAGCAGGAATTTGCCTATGCCTGCAAGATGCAGATGCCCGGAATTGAAAAGGTTTCTCTCAACATCGGCCTTGGCGCTGCTGTGCAGAACAACAAGGTGATGGAAGAGGCCGTCAAGGAACTGACGGCCATCGCCGGCCAGAAGGCCGTCATCACCCGCGCCAAGAAATCCATCGCTAACTTCAAGGTTCGCGAAGGCATGCCGATCGGCGTCCGCGTAACGCTCCGCAAGGACCGCATGTGGGATTTCCTGGACAAGCTGATGAACTTTGCCCTTCCCCGTGTGCGCGACTTCCGCGGCGTTTCCGACAAGGGCTTCGACGGACGTGGCAATTTCACTCTTGGCATCAAGGAACACTCCATCTTCCCTGAGCTTGAAGTGGACCGCATTGAAACGCCGAAGGGTATGAATATCACGATTGTGACCACCGCCACCACCGACAAGGAAGGCAAGTTCATGCTGGATAAGCTGGGCATGCCTTTCAGAAAGTAAGGAGAAAGGAACGTGTCGCGTACTTCCCTTGAAGTTAAAGCGAGCCGCAAGCCCAAATTCTCGAGCAGGGCGTACAACCGCTGCCCCATTTGCGGCCGTCCCCGCTCGTATCTGCGCAAATTCGGCCTGTGCCGTATCTGCTTCCGTAAAATGGCGCTCAACGGCGAGCTCCCCGGCGTTCGCAAGTCCAGCTGGTAAACCGTTAAAGTGTGCATACCGATAAGGAGGCACTTGAATGATGACTGATCCTATTGCAGATATGCTTACGCGTATCCGCAACGCACATTTGGCCCTGCACAAGGAAGTGAATGTGCCGCGCTCGAAGATGAAGGAAGCCATCGCTTCCATCCTCAAGCAGGAAGGTTACGTTTCGGACGTAACCGCAGAAGACCGTACCATTACCATCCAGCTGAAGTATCATCAGGGGAAGGCTGCCATTGAGGGCCTGAAACGGGTGAGCAAGCCGGGTCGTCGCAAGTACGTGGGCGTGGGTGAAATCCCCAATGTCCAGAACGGTCTCGGCATCTGCATCCTGTCCACATCGCGCGGCGTCATGGACGGAGCCTCTGCCCGCGAAGCCAGCGTGGGCGGCGAACTTCTTTGCGAAATCTGGTAAGGCGGGGGGAGCTATGTCTCGTATAGGAAAACTGCCCATCGCCATTCCCTCTGGAGTTGAGGTGAAGCTGGGCGCTGACGTAATCAATGTCAAGGGACCCAAGGGCGAAGTTTCCACGCCCAAATGTTCCTTGATCAACTATGAGATCGCGGACGGAAAGGTCACCCTTACCCGTGCTGACGACTCACGTGAAGCCCGTGCCCAGTACGGCCTGCGCCGCACGCTGCTTGCCAACTGCGTTGAAGGCGTAACCAAGGGATTCTCCAAGACGCTTGAAGTGAACGGTGTGGGTTACCGCGTGGCTGTAAAGGGCAACGTGGTTGAACTGGCCCTGGGTTTTTCCCATCCTGTCCTCATTGAGATGCCTGCCGGCATCAAAGCCGCGGTCGATGGCCAGAAGCTGACCATCTCCGGCGCCGATAAGGAACAGGTTGGCGAGTTTGCGGCGCAGATCCGCCGCCTGCGTGAGCCCGAACCCTACAAGGGCAAGGGTATCAAGTACGAAACTGAAATCATCCGCCGCAAGGCCGGTAAGTCCGGCAAGTCTGCGAAGTAAGCGGGGCGCACCATGAGCACAATGACAAAAAATGAAGCCAGGCAGCGCCGGAAGATCCGCATCCGCAAGAAGATTTCCGGCACCAGCGAGCGCCCCCGTCTGGTGGTGTTCCGCTCCAATACGCACATGTACGCCCAGGTGGTTGACGATACGGCGCATGTTACGCTGGCGTCTGCCTCCACGCTGAGCCTCTCGAAGGGCGGTGAAGCTGTGCGCTGCAACAAGACCGGTGCGGAAATGGTAGGCAAGGAAATTGCCCGCCTCGCCAAGGAGAAGAATATCTCCCGCGTGGTCTTTGATCGTAACGGCTATTTGTACCACGGCAAGATCAAGGCCGTGGCCGACGGGGCCCGCGAGGGGGGCCTTGAGTTCTAACCCGGAAAGGAAAGCTACTGTTATGGAACAGAACGAACTGGGGTTCATCGAAAAGATTGTCTCCCTGAACCGGGTTGCCAAGGTCGTGAAAGGCGGCCGCCGTTTCAGCTTCAGCGCCCTTGTGGTGGTTGGAGATGGCAATGGCAGCGTCGGTTTTGGTCTCGGCAAGGCTCAGGAAGTGCCTGAAGCCCTGCGCAAGGCTACGGAACGCGCCCGCAAGACGATGGTGAAGATTCCCCTCGTTGAAGGCACGCTGCCGTATGAGATTCTTGGCGAATTCGGTGCAGGCCGCGTTATGCTGAAGCCGGCTTCCCGCGGTACCGGCATCATCGCCGGCGGCGCCGTGCGCGCGGTGATGGAAGCTGTGGGCGTGACCGACGTGCTGACCAAGGCCATCGGCACCAACAACCCGCACAACGTACTGCGCGCCACCATTGAGGGCCTGACCGCCCTGCGCAGCGCGGAAGCCGTGAGCGAAGTTCGCGGCAAGAAACTGGAAGCTCCGAGGAAGTAAAGCCATGTCCGAAATCACAGTCAAAGTGGTGAAGAGCCGGATTGGCTGCACCCCCGCCCAGAAGCGCATTCTGGATGCCCTGGGACTGCGCCGCCGCGAAATGGTCAAGACCCTTCCCGATAACGCCGCTGTCCGCGGCATGATCGCCAAGGTTTCGCATCTTGTCGTAGAGGTTGCCAAGTAATGAACCTGCATGAAATTTATCCCTTCCCCGAAGAAAAGAAGAGCCGCAAGCGCGTTGGCCGCGGCTCGGGTTCGGGATTGGGCTGTACTTCCGGCAAAGGTAACAAGGGTCAGAACGCCCGTGCTGGCGGCGGTGTCCGCCCCGGCTTTGAGGGCGGTCAGATGCCCCTTCCGCGCCGCCTGCCAAAGCGCGGTTTCAAGAATTATCTGTTCAAGGTGACCTACAGCGTGATCAACCTCGCCAGGTTGGCCGAAGCCTTTGAAGGCAAGCAGGAAATCTCCCTTGATGACATCTACGCCCGCGGGCTTGCCCCCTACGGCTCTCCCGTCAAGGTGCTCGGCCAGGGCGATGTCTCCGCTGCCCTGAAAGTGGAAGCCCACAAGTTCAGCCGCTCCGCCGTTGAAAAGCTTCAGGCTGCCGGCGGCGAGGCCAAAGAACTGGAATCCGTTGCTGTAGAAGGGTAGGTGACCTGTGGCGTTAGGTGGTGCTGACAATATTGCCCGCTCCCCCGAGCTGACCTCCAAACTTCTGTGGACGCTTGGGCTGCTGTGCTGCTACCGGCTGGGGGTGCATATCCCCGTGCCTGGCATCGACGCATCAGCCCTCGCCCACTTCTTTGAGAGTGCGGCCGGGACGCTGTTTGGCTTGTTCGACATGTTTTCCGGCGGCGGACTCAAGAACGTGTCTGTGTTCGCGCTGGGCGTCATGCCGTACATCTCTTCCTCCATCATCATCCAGCTCCTTCAGGTAATCAGCCCTGACCTCAAGCGGATGGCGAGGGAAGAAGGCCAGGCCGGGCGGCGCAAGATTACCCAATATACCCGTTATGGGACGGTGCTCATCACCCTGCTGCAGGGCCTGGGCATTGCCATTGGCCTGGAATCCATGCACAGCCCGCTGAACGACCCCGTCGTCCTTCAGCCAGGCTGGACATTCCGTCTTGTAACCATGCTGACGCTGACTGCCGGAACCATATGCATCATGTGGCTCGGCGAGCAGATCACCGAACGCGGCATCGGCAACGGGATTTCGCTCATCATCTTTTCCGGCATCATCGTCGGGATTCCGGGCGCTTTCCTGCATTCGCTGCAGCTCATCAAGGCGGGCGACATGAACATTCTTGTCGCCATCCTTCTGCTGCTGTTCATGCTTGCCGTGACGGCCGGAGTTGTGTTTGTGGAGCGTGCGCAGCGCCGCGTACCCATCCAGTATGCCAAGCGCCAGATAGGGCGCAAGCTGTACGGCGGGCAGACAACGCACCTGCCGCTCCGCGTGAATACGGCCGGTGTTATTCCGCCGATCTTCGCCTCAAGCCTTCTTCTTTTCCCGGCGACGCTGGCGAACCTTTCGACAGCAGACTGGCTGAAGAGGGTCTCGGCGTGGTTTGCGCCATCGACCGTTGGCTATAACCTGATCTTCATCGCGCTGATTTTCTTCTTCTGCTATTTCTATACGGCCATTGTGTTTGACACGAAGGACGTTTCTGAAAACCTGAAGAAGAGCGGCGGCTTCATCCCCGGGATCCGTCCCGGCGAGCGGACTGCCGAATATCTTGACGGCGTGTTGTCGCGCCTGACCCTGTGGGGCGGCGTGTATATATCTGTAATCTCGGTCCTGCCCATGTTTCTCATCAGCCAGTTCAACGTGCCGTTCTACTTTGGCGGAACAAGCATCCTGATCATGGTTGGCGTGGCGATGGACTTTATGTCGCAGATTGAGTCCTATCTCATTTCTCGGCAGTACGAGGGTCTCATGGGCAAGACCCGCGTAAAGGGACGGGCGTAGTTTCAATGAAGAAGTTCCGCGGCGTCTTCCTGAAAAACGAAAGGGAGATTGGCCTTCTTCGTGAAGCCAACCGCATGGTGGCATGTATTCTGGATGAATTGGGGAAGCAGGTTCGTCCCGGCCTCCCCACGCTCCACTACGAGGAGATCGTCCAGAATATGTGCCGCGAATTCAAGGTAAAACCAGCCTTCGAGGGGCTGTACGGTTTTCCGTATGCCCTGTGCTGCTCGGTGAACGATGAAATTGTTCACGGCTTCCCCAGCGAACGCATCCTCCAGGAGGGCGACATTGTCACCTTTGACGTGGGGGTTGTTTACCAGGGGTTCTACGGCGACGCGGCGCGCACCTTTCCTGTCGGCGCAATTTCTCCTGAAGCGGAACGCCTTGTCCGCATTACGGAGGAGTGCCTTGAACTGGCCGTTCCAGAGGCCAGGCAGGGCAATGACCTTGCCGACATCGCGCGCACGGTCCAGCAGCATGCGGAAGGCGCAGGGTACTACGTGATCAGAAAGTACGTCGGGCACGGCATTGGGTCCTCTCCCCATGAAAAGCCGGAAGTCCCGAACTTTATGCCGGCACCTACCTTCTCCCTGCCGCTCAAGGCCGGGATGGTGCTGTGCATCGAACCGATGATCGCTGTTGGTACTGCTGAAGTGGAAATCATGGAAGACAAGTGGACGGCCAAGACAAAAGACAGAAGCCTTGCCGCCCATTGTGAGCACTGCGTTGCCATCCTGCCCGGCGGGCCCCAGATCCTGGACCGCATGTAGGGCATAGGCACGCATTGACAGAACGTCCCAAAGGGGCTTATGACTTGGGTTTCGGGGTTGGCACTCCCATAAGGGAGCTCGATCCGAACCAAATCCTTGGGAGATGCGTCATGAAAGTCAGACCATCCGTGAAAAAAATCTGCCCGAAGTGCAAAGTGATTCGCCGTCGGGGAGTGTTAAGGGTTATCTGCGAAAACCCCCGGCACAAGCAGCGCCAGGGCTAGCTTCTCAGGAGAAAAACCGTGGCCAGAATAGCTGGTGTTGACCTGCCTCGTGGTAAGCGCGCTGACATTGCGCTGACTTACATTTATGGTATCGGCCGTGCGACCGCCCTGGAGATTCTTGGTGCAACCGGCATCGAATGGACTCGCGGCATCGACGACCTTTCCGCTGAAGAAGTAAACGAAATCCGCAAGGAAATCGAACTGCACCATAAGGTGGAAGGCGACCTCCGCCGTGAGGTGGGCGCGAATATTAAGCGCCTTATGGATATCGGCTGCTATCGCGGGCTCCGCCATCGCAAGGGCCTTCCCGTGAATGGACAGCGCACCCATACCAACGCGCGCACCCGCAAGGGACCCCGCCGCGGCGCTGTGGGCAAGAAAAAGTAGGCCCTTCCGGGCATGGACTGTCCGCATGCGGAATGAAGCGTGCGGACATCCGCGCATAACGTTGACTTAACGGAAGAAACGCAATGGCAAGAGCAAAACGTGCCGCAAAGAAAAGAGAAAAGAAGAACGTGCCTGTGGTCGTAGCCCACGTGCTCGCCACCTTCAATAATACCATCATCACCTTTACCGATACCCGCGGGAATGCCGTCAGCTGGGCTTCCTCCGGCCAGAGCGGTTTCAAGGGCTCGCGCAAGTCCACGCCCTTTGCCGCTCAGGTGGCTGCCGAGCAGGCTGCCCGCCGCGCCCAGGATAACGGCATGCGCACCGTTGGTGTGTATGTGAAAGGCCCGGGATCCGGCCGTGAAGCGGCTCTGCGCGCTATCAACGCCGCCGGCTTCAAGGTTGCCTTCATTCGTGATATTACGCCCATTCCCCATAACGGTTGCCGTCCGCCCAAGCGGCGTCGCGTCTAGCGACGGCCTCAGGAGGAACTAGTCTTGGCTAAATACAATAACGCCAAATGTCGTTTGTGTCGTCGGGAGGGCACGAAGCTCTTTCTGAAGGGTGACCGCTGCTATTCCGAAAAGTGCGCTGTTTCCGAAAACCGGCGCCCCTACGCGCCTGGCCAGCACGGCCGCGCGCGCAAGAAACTGTCTGACTACGCGACCCAGCTGCGTGAAAAGCAGAAGGTCCGCCGCGTTTACGGCGTCCTGGAAAAGCAGTTCCACGAATATTACGTCCGCGCTGAAATGGCCAAGGGCGTAACCGGTGCGAACCTGCTTGCCTTCCTCGAACGCCGCCTTGACAATGTCGTGTACCGCCTTGGCTTTGCCAATTCCCGCAGCCAGGCCCGCCAGCTTGTCCGCCACGGCATCTTCACGCTGAACGGCCACAAGGTGACGATCCCCTCGCTGCTCGTGAAGGTCGGCGATTCGGTTGAAGTGCCTGAAAAGAGCCGCAGCATCGCCATTCTCGCCGATGCTGAGCAGGCGGTTGCCCGCCGTGGATGCCCTGCCTGGCTTGAGGTTGACGCCTCCAATTTCAAGGGGCTGATCAAGGCCCTGCCGCAGCGCGACGATATCCAGTTCCCGATCAGCGAGCACCTTATCGTCGAGCTTTACTCCAAATAAGCGGGGGCATCCATGCTCGTTAGTCAAGGCAACAGGCTTATCAATTCGAGGAACTGGGCACAGCTCGTCCGTCCCGAACAGATCGTTTGCGATACCGAAACCGTCGGCCCCATGTACGGCAAGTTCGTGGCGGAACCCCTGGAACGCGGATATGGCATTACGATTGGGAACGCGCTGCGTCGCGTGCTGCTTTCCTCCCTTCAGGGCGCTGCCTTTGTCGCCGTGAAGATTGCCGGAGTGCAGCATGAGTTTACCACCATTCCCGGCGTGCTTGAGGATGTGACGGATATCATCCTGAACATCAAGCAGGTGCGCCTTGCAATGGATACTGACGAGCCGCAGCGTCTGACGCTGAGCGTGTCCCGCAAGGGTACGGTCACTGCCGCAGATATCGTTGCCAATCAGCATGTGGAAGTGCTCAACCCTGAACAGCTCATCGCCACCCTCACTGAGGATGTGGAGCTGTCCATGGAATTCGAAGTGCGCATGGGCAAGGGCTATGTTCCTGCCGACATGCACGAGGGCCTTTCCGATGAGATTGGCCTCATTAAGCTGGATTCGAGCTTCTCGCCTGTCCGCAAGGTTTCGTATGTGATCGAGCAGGCCCGCGTGGGCCAGATGACCAACTACGACAGGCTGATCCTTGAAGTGTGGACTGATGGCTCCGTGCGTCCTGAAGACGCCATCGCCTACAGCGCCAAGATCATCAAGGAGCAGATTTCCGTCTTCATCAATTTTGATGACGTGATTGGCAGCGAAAGCGGTTCCGGCAGCGGCAGCAACACAGAATTCAACGACAATCTCTTCAAGAACATTGATGAGCTTGAACTGTCCGTGCGCGCCACCAACTGTCTGCGCAGCGCGAATATCGCCACCGTCGGCGACTTGGTGCAGCGTACAGAAGCCGATATGCTCAAAACCAAGAACTTCGGCAAGAAATCGCTGGACGAAATCCACGCCCTCCTTACCCAGATGGGCCTGGATTTCGGCATGAAGATCGAAGGTTTTGACAAGAAATACCAGGAATGGAAGAGGAAACAACACAATGAGGCATAACAATTCCGGCAAGAAGCTTGGCAGAACGCCGTCCCACCGTAAGGCGCTGTTCTGCAACATGACCAAGGCGCTTCTCACGTACGGGACCATCCGCACAACGGAAGTCAAGGCCAAGGAACTCCGCCGGACGGTGGAACCTCTGATCACGCTTGCCCTGCGCAATGACCTGCATGCCCGCCGTCTGGCTTTCCAGACGCTTGGCGACCATGCCATGGTTAAGAAGCTGTTTGAGGAGATCGCGCCCCAGTTCGCCGGCGTCCCCGGCGGCTACACACGGATCACCCGTCTGGCTTTGCCCCGCAAGGGCGACTGCGCCCCCATGGCGATCATGGAACTCATCAAGGCCGAAAAGCCTGCTGAAGCAGCTGAAAAGCCCGCCGAGTAAGCTCGGAAGCGATTGATTCCGGCGCGTAAGGCGCCACGCCAAATACGGGTTCCGCCATGCGGAAAACCATAAAAGCGAACCGGCTCACGCGGCTGGTTCGCTTTTTTGCTATCATCCTTCCCCGCGCTTTTTCGCGGGCGGCAGGGAGGAAAGCTATCGCTATTCAACCAATCGGCAATATTTCGCACCTGAAGCAGAGCCAGGTCCGGGCGCTTTCACGCCTTGGGCAGCGCCGCTACCTGACCGTCGGCGGCTACTCGCACGAGCAGGCGCGGGAACTGTGCGCGCTGTCGCGCGCCCTGGGGCGCCAGATCGGCCTGCTGATAGACAGGCAGGGCAGGGTGGAGAGCGTTATCCTGGGCGAGCCTGGCGGCATCCTCATTCCCGCCCTCTCCAGGGCGCGCACCGGCGCCGGCCGCCTGAGGGGGGTCAGGTTGCTGCACACGCACCTTACGCCGGAGCTCCTGACGCAGGAAGACCTGATGGACCTGCTCTTCCTCAGGCTGGACAGCGTCGGCGTGCTCACGGTGAACGACTGGGGCGATCCCGTTTCGTTCCAGAGCGCCCACCTGCTTCCCGCAGGCGGCGACCCGCCCTACAGCGTGCATGAAGCCCTTCCCTGGGACCATGTGGACATCGATTTCACGGCGGAAGCGGAATCGCTGGAGCAAGAGAGCAGCCGCGTGCTCTCCGATGCCTCGGGAAGCCCCCTTGATGATTCCATGCCCCGCGCCGTCCTGGTTTCCGTCTCTCCGGAATCCAGGCCCGTGCAGGAGCGCCATCTGGCGGAGCTTGGGGAGCTTGCGCGCACGGCCGGGGTGGCTGTTGTCGGCACGCTTGTGCAGAGGGTGGCCTCGGTGCATCCGCGGCACATCCTGGGCAAGGGCAAGCTTGCAGAGCTGGAAGTCCTGGCCCTGCAGGGCCAGGCCGGCATGATTGTTTTTGACGGGGAGCTCACCCCGGCGCAGCTGACCAGCCTTACGGAGCTGACCGAACGCAAGGTCCTGGACCGCACCCAGCTGATCCTGGATATTTTTGCAACCCATGCCCGCACCCGGGCCGGCCGCCTGCAGGTGGAGCTTGCCCAGATGAAGTACACGCTGCCGCGCCTTGTGGGGCGCAACCGCGCGATTGACAGGCTGATGGGCGGCATTGGCGGGCGCGGGACCGGCGAAACGAAGATAGACACGGACCGCCGGCGCATCCGCGAGCGCATGACGCGCCTGCGCCGCGAGCTGGAAAACCTGGGCCGCCAGCGCGCCTTTGTGCGGGAGCGCCGCGCCAGGCAGGGCGTGCCCATGGTGGCGCTGGTGGGCTACACCAATTCGGGCAAGTCCACGCTGCTCAATGCCCTGACCCGTTCAGACGTGCTTGCGGAAAACAAGCTTTTCGCCACGCTGGACCCCACGACGCGGCGCCTGCGTTTCCCCCACGAGCATGAGCTGGTCCTGGCGGATACGGTGGGCTTTATCCGCAGCCTGCCCAAGGAGTTGGTGGAGGCGTTTAAGGCCACGCTGGAAGAGCTCCATTCCGCGGATCTGCTTGTGCATGTGCTGGATGCCTCGCACCCTGAAATGGAGGCGCAGCTGGAAGCCGTGGAAGCCATCCTGGCGGATATGGGGCTTCAGGCAACGCCCCGGGTGCTGGTGCTGAACAAGTGGGATGCCGTGCCCTCAGGCATGGATGGCGCTGAAGATGGGGAAGCGCTCCCCAGGGAAGCGCTGCGGCTCCGCTGGCCGGAGGCCTTCCCCCTTTCCGCGCTTACCGGCGAGGGGCTTGCCGCGTTTTCCCGCTACCTGGAGAATTGGCTTGCGGGCATGGAAGGCACGGCGCTGAAAGGAACGCTGCCTGAACCTGGCGGGGGCGCCGTGCTTCCCGGCGAGGGCGCGCTGTAGCCGTCCCTCCTTGATCTGTCACAGATTCCATGCAAAAGCCCCTGCCGGCCTGCGGCAGGGGCTTTTATGCGCGTGGAAAAGCAGGGCCTGCGCGTTCAGCGCTGGAGCGCGCGGTAGACCTGCACGGCGCGGTTATGCTCTTCAAGCGTGGTGCTGAAGGTATGCCCCCCGCCGTTGCCGTTGGCCACGAAGAAAATGTAGTCGTGGCGTTCAGGGGCGGCTGCCGCTTCCAGGCAGCGGATGCCCGGGGAGCAGATGGGCCCCGGCGGCAGGCCCGGGTTCTTGTAGGTGTTGTACGGGTTGGCGGCGTTTTCCAGCTGGCTGCGCAGAATCGGCGGCTTAAAGGAAGGGCCGATGCCGTAAATGATCGTGGGGTCGGCCTGGAGCAGCATGCCCTTTTGGATGCGGTTGGCATACACGCCCGCCACCCTTGCCCTCTCTTCAGGCACGGAGGTTTCCTTTTCCACAATGGAGGCCAGGGTCACAAGCCTGCGCACGGTTTCGGCGTCCTTGGGGCCCGGGCGCTTCCCCTCCGGCCAGAGGTGGGCTGTTTTGCGCCAGAAGGTGTCGATAAGGCGGCTCGCAATGGATTTGGCTGAGGCCGCGTTGAGCTCCAGCGGGCGCATGATGCGGTAGGTATCGGGGTAGAGGAAGCCTTCTGCCGAATCAAAGGGGATGCCCCAGTAGCGCAGGTTTTCCGGGTCATGGA
Organism: Desulfovibrionaceae bacterium; assembly: GCA_017613475.1. Lineage (GTDB taxonomy): Bacteria > Desulfobacterota > Desulfovibrionia > Desulfovibrionales > Desulfovibrionaceae > Avidesulfovibrio. Next base: position 20,956 of record JAGADT010000089.1, read on the forward strand.
TCACCGCCTGGAAATCCTCAAAGCGCACATAGCCTTTTTCTTCCAGGCGCTTGCCAATTTCCCACCACGTCAGGCCCTCAGGGAGAGTGATGCGCTCCAGGTAGGGCTTGCCGCTGATAAGCTGGCTGAGCACCCGTTCCGGCGTCCAGCCGGTATGGACAAGGTAGCGCCCGCTCTTAAAGCGCTTGCCGGCCTTTTTGGCGCGCACAAGGAGCTGGAAATAGTCGGCATTGGTGACGGCGTGTTTTTCCACAAGCTGTCCGGAAAGCTCCCTGACGCTTGTGTTTGGGTATATGACAATCTCCACGTTTTCCCCCGGCTTTTCCGGGGGGACATGCAGAAACTGGTAGGCGGTATAGCCCACCCACCCGGCGGCGCCCAATGCGCAGAGCCCGAGGACGAGCAGGAAAACAAGCAGGGCCCGGAGGATTGGCCTGTTGGCAAGGGACATCACGTTGCTCCCTGTTATGCCGGCCTGCGTTTTTCAGCCGGCTGATTGAGAAAGGACTGGAGGATGCGGGCGGCGGCCTGCTGGTCAATGAGCGCGCGGTCCTTAGGGGCCGTGCGGCCGGCAAGCCGCAGGTCTTCTTCCGCCTCAAAGGAGCTGAGCACTTCTTCCATCCAGAAAATGGGCTTGTCGGTGCGGCGTTTCAGGCGTTCCGCAAAATGCCTGGCCTGGCGCGTGGTAAGCTGCTCTGAACCGTCAGTGAGCAGGGGCAGCCCAATCACAATGCCGCCTATGCCTTCCTTTTCTATAAAGGCAAGGAGGCTGGCAAAAAACGCTTCGCGCGTGGTCATGCTGAGCGTCGCGCGGGGGAAGGCAAAGCGTTCTTCCGGGTCGCTCACGGCAAGGCCCGTGCGCTTGGTGCCGTAGTCAATGCCTAAGTATTTCATGGGCTGTCCTTCAGGCGTTGGAATGGAGAAGGATGGTAGCTCACACAAGGGCAGGTGGCAAGCAAGGCTTTTCTTCAGCGCTGCGATGGGGTACGCTGGAGGCATCCGGCAACATCTGGAGGAATACGCGATGGATTTTCTGGAGCTTGTGAAAGAGGCGAGGACCTGCCGCCGTTTTGATGAAGCGGCGGAGCTTTCTGAAGAATGTTTATCCTGGCTGGTGGACTGCGCCAGGCTCACGCCCTGCGCGAAAAATCAGCAGGCATTGCGCTATGTGGCCCTGAAGTCAGCAGAGGCCCGCGCGGCGCTTTTCCCGTGCCTGGGCTGGGCGGGCGCCCTGCCTGAATGGAAAGGCCCCAAAGAGGGCGAGCGGCCCGGCGGCTACCTTGTTGTGTGCCTGGAAGGCGGCAGCAGGGAGCTCGCGCGGATCGACATGGGCATAGCGGGGCAGACCATACAGCTTGCGGCGCAGAGCCGCGGGCTTGCGGCCTGCATGATCCTTTCTTTCAATGCCGAAAAGGTGGCGCGCGTCCTGGAGCTGCCTGAAGGCGTGGAGCCCCTGCTTGTCATCGCCCTGGGCAAGCCTGTGGAAGTGCGGCGCATTGTGCCCGTGCCCGCGGATGGCAGCCTGAAATACTGGCGCGACGAAGAGCAGGTGCATTATGTGCCCAAGCGGGCACTGAGCGATATTCTGCTAGGCATTAAGTAAGCCCGGCGTCCGCGCCGGCGGGATGTTTTACGGGGCAGGAGGGGGCTGGCCAGCCCCCATCCTGCCCTGTTGTTTTTAAGCCCTTGGGGTTACTGCGCGAGCAGCGCATCCAGGGCTTCGGGATCCTCGACGCGCACCATCATGTAGGGGATGTGGTCCTTCAGGCTGTACACGGAATACATGTACTGCAC
>JAGADT010000090.1 GCA_017613475.1 Desulfovibrionaceae bacterium
CTGCTGACCGACGCCTGGCGGGGAACCACCATCTATGCCCGTTTCCAGCAGGGATTCCGCCCCGGGGGGCTGGCGGTGGACGACCAGCATATCCAGCGTTTCCGCAACGACCGCGCCTCCACACTGGAACTGGGCTTTCGCAGGGGCATTGCCCCTTTTATTCATTTGCATCTGGCCTGGGCCTTCTCAAATCCCTTGCTGGGGAACATAGTAAAAGTGGCAGTGCCCCCAGGCGTGGACAGCAAACTTCCTTCGTCATCCCCACGCACGTGGGGATGACCGACTCCCCCCTCCACCCGTGGACAGCAAGGGCAAAGTAGGCGAATATGGGGGCGGGTGCAGTGCCTGGGGGACTGAAAGCATCCGTAAAGCAGGGCGGAGCGGCAAAGCATGGAAAAAAAATCAAGGGTAAAGCTGGCGCTGGAGGCTGGCAGGCGGACATTTTTGTCCCGCCTGAAGACTGATGCTGTAGGGCTCCTCCTCTTCCTTGTGCTCTGGACAGCCGTTTCCTATGCCTATGTCTATATCCGTTTCAGGCCGGATCAGGAGCCTCCCGAAAGGAACGTGGTGAGTGAGTTCCTGGTCATCCCCTATGCCCTTACCCAATACTGGCTGAACCCTGTGCCCAGGGTGCTGGACGCGCGTCTTTCAGGCGGGCTGGCCGGGGAATTTATGAAAAGGGCTGAACAGGGGGATGTTTTCGCCCAGTCCGTGCTTGGCGAAATGTATGAAGCCGGCGAGGGCGTGGCGCACAGCTGGTCCAGGGCTGTTTCGTGGTGGGAAAAAGCTGCGGACAAGGGCGACATCCCGGCGCAGAAGCGCCTTGAGGATATGTACGAACTGGGCCGCGGCACACACCGGGACGAGCAGAAAGCCGCCGAATGGCAGGCAAAGGTCGCCGCGCGCGAGGAGGCGGACAGGCTGTGCCTCCTTGGGCTGATGCACGCGGCAGGCCAAGGCGCCATGCCGGATTACGCCAGGGCCGCGGAGCATTTTTTGAAAGCCGCGGAACTGGGCAGCCCTGAGGCGTGCGTTGCCCTGGCCGAAATGTACGAAAAGGGCCGTGGCGTGGAAAAAGATCTGGCAAAGGCCCGAGCGTGGTATGCCAAAGCCTGCGCCAGCGGCATGGAAGGCGCCTGCGGGGCGCAGAAGCGCCTGGGCGGGAAATAGCCGGGCGGCATTGCCGCTTTTATTCATGTGCATGATACAGGGTTTGGGGCGCTGCTTTTTGCCTGTTGGCGTATGGCCCGGGCTTTTCCGGGCACGCCGCTGAGGGAGTCCATAAAAGGGGCAGTGCCACGGCCCGCAGGGGCAGAGGAGGAAGGGATGGCAGGGAAAAGGTTTTTGGTTTTGCTGGCTGGGTGTCTCCTGGCCCTGTGCGCGGCCTGTGCGGAGCGTTCTGCCCAGGGCAGCGGCGGGGAGGAACAGGCAGGGGTGGAAAGCGCTGGGCAGAGGGATGCCTCCCTGGAGTATAACCTGGGCGTGAGGTACCACAAGGGCGAGGGGCTGCCGCAGGATTACGCCAAGGCCCTCGAATGGTACGGCAAGGCCGCCGAAAAGGGAGAGGCTGAAGCGGAATTCAACCTGGGCGTGATGTACTACTACGGCCAGGGCGTGGCCCGGAGCAAGTACATCGCCAAGGAGTGGTTCGGCAGGGCCTGCGAGCATGGCGATGAGGATGCCTGCGCGCGGCACAGGCACCTGAACGAGCAGGGCTACTAGGCGGCATTGCCGCTTTTACTTGTTTGCATGATCCTGGGTTTGGGGCGCTGCTTTTTGCGTATTGGCGCATGGCTCAGGATTTTCTGGGGCGCCGCAAAGGGAGATCATAAAAGGGGCAGTGCCCCGGCCCGCAAGGGCAGAGGAGGAAGGATGACAAGGAAAATGCTTTTGATCGTGCTGGCGGGATGCCTTCTGGTCCTTTGCGCGGCCTGCTCAGGGAAGAAGGCCCAGGTCCAGCGCAACGAGGGAGAGGTTAAGGAAGTTGTGGAAAGCGCCGGGCATGGCGACGCCTCCGCGGAGTACAACATGGGCGTGATGTACCACACGGGCAACGGCGTCCAGCAGGATTACGCCAAAGCCCTCAAGTGGTACCGGATGGCCGCCGCTAAAGGCGAGGCGGAAGCGGAATTCAAGCTGGGCGTGATGTACCTCCACGGCCAGGGCGTGGAGCAGAGCCGTTACACCGCCCAGGACTGGTTCAATAAGTCCTGCCTGCACGGCTCCCGCATGGGCTGCGAGCAGTACCGCCTCATGAGCAGGGACCTCTGGTAGGGGCATTGACCCTGTGCGGCACAGCCGCTTTCATTCACTGGCACGCGGCAAAATGTTTCGCGGAATCTTTTGCTTTCTACATAAAAGGGGCATCGCCCCCGCCTCTGGCGTCTTGCAATGCGCGCGCTGTTCCGTTACTGGAAGGAAGGGAATGAAGGGGCATTGCCCTGGATGAGAGATGTTTCGCAGCGGCTTGCGCCAAAAGCAAAAATAGCGGGGGGCACCCTGTCCCGGGGGCATTGCCCCAGGCGCCAATGGCGCTCCGCTGGCGCCCGTCTGGATTGGAGCGGAAGAATGTCGAATAAAAACGTTTTCACCCTGCTTGGCGCGTGCCTGCTGATCCTCGCGCCGGCCTGCGGTCTGGCGCAGGCGGAAGGGGGGACTGTTCCGCCTGTGGTTCCGGTGGAACGTCCGGCCGAAGCGCCTGCGTCGGTGCCGTCGGCAATGCCGCCTGCTGTGCCGTCCC